>NZ_JBHZTC010000014.1:0-108226 GCF_042879195.1 Kocuria nitroreducens | reverse complement strand
AACCCATCAACCGAATAAAACATCCGGTATCAACAAACATGGCACACTATTGAGTTCTCAAACAACAGACCAGCAACCAGGCACCACACCCGGAAACCGTGTTGGAATTCTTTCTCGCTCGGTTCCTGCGATCTCTCGCTCTCCCCGCGGCGACCTCCTCAGCGTATCCTCATTCTCTCCGCCGACCCAAATCGCATTTCCGTCGCTCAGCGACGGTCGGTTCTTCGGGAGGAGAGTTCGCGGATCTGCCGGATTTGGCGCCGTGGGCCGCAACGATCTCTCGCTGCTGCCCGAAACAGCTCCACTAGCGTACCCGAGCCGGTCCCGTCCCACAAGCCGCCGGCCACCGCACAGCGGTGATGGGCTTGATGGGGCGAGGAGGTTCGGTCCGCCGGATTCGGCGTTGCCGTCAGGGGCGATCTCTCGCGTCCCTTGCGGCGACTCGGAATACATTACACACGCCCCGGAGGACCGTCAAAACCTGCGCCGGGCCGGGCGGGAGGCCCCTCGTCACCGCTCCCGGCCTCCCCGGCCACTGCCTGGGCAGGCGGCCGGAGGGGCGGGTGCGACAGTGCGTAGGCTGATGGGACCTCGATGCCCCGACCCGAAAGGACAGCAGATGAGCACCTCACCGGAAGAACTGCCGGAGACCCCCGACACCTACGAGGGTGCCGCCGAGGTCGACCCCGAGCACTGGCGGGAGGACCCGCTGATCGAGGGCGACGAGACCGGCGTGCAGGACGCGCGCGTGGACCCCAAGCACCCGGAGGTCCCCTCGGAGCAGGAGCTCCGGGACGAGACGGCGGGGGCCCGTTTCGAGGCGGGCGACGAGCAGGTCCCGCCCGAGGAGCCCCGCATGGGCGAGGCGATCGCGGACCTCGACGTCCCCGAGGACCCCGCCTTCGAGGACGAGATCGACCCGAGCAACGACGCGTTCCACGGCGGCGCCGACCTCTGAGCCCCACCGGACCGAGCACGACGGCGCCCCGGCCTCCATGGCCGAGGCGCCGTCGTCGTGCGGAACGGCGGGAGCTCAGGCGAACGCGGAGATGCCGGTGATCCCGCGCCCGATGATCAGGGCCTGCACGGTCTCGGTGCCCTCGTAGGTGTGCAGGGCCTCGACGTCCGCGAAGTGGCGGGCCACGCGGTGCTCGATCAGGATGCCGTTGCCGCCCAGGAGGTCACGGGCGTTGGCCGCGATCGAGCGGGCCGTGCGCGTGGAGGTGTACTTCGCCAGCGACGCCTGCTCGGCGGTGAGCCGGCCGGCCTCCTCCCGTTCGGTCATCCGCGTCACGAGCAGCTGGATCTGGGTGAGCTCGCTCAGCATCCGGGCCAGCCGCTCCTGGACGATCTGCGAGGCGGCGAGGGGTCGGCCGAACTGCCTGCGCTGCTTCGCGTACTGCACGGCGGTCTCGTAGCAGGCCTGGGCATGGCCCACCGCGCCCCAGGCCACGCTGATGCGGGTCGCGAACAGGACGTCGGCGGTGTTCTTGAAGGACCGTGCCGCCGGCAGCGCGTTCTCCTCGGGCACGAAGACGTTCTCGAACCGGAGGTGCGCCTGATGGATGGCGCGCAGGGCGAGCTTGCCGCGGATGGTCGTGCCGCTGTAGCCCTCGCTCTCCTGCGGGACCACGAAGCCCCGGACCTGGCCGTCCTCGTCGGAGCGGGCCCAGACCACGGTGATCCCGCCCATCGAGCCGTTGCCGATCCACTTCTTCTCCCCGTTGAGCAGCCAGCCGCCGTCCACCGGGGTGGCACGGGTCTCGAGGCTCACCGAGTCCGAGCCGTGGGTGGGCTCCGTGAGGGCGAAGGCGCCGAGGAGCTCGCCCGTGGCCATCCGCGGCAACCATCGTCCGCGCTGCTCCTCGGAGCCGCACATGGCGATCGAGCGCATCGCGAGCCCGCCCTGGACGCCGGAGACGGTCGCGATGGACCCGTCGCCGCGGGAGAGCTCCATGCTGATCAGTCCCGCGGCGGTCTTGGACGTCGCCGGGTACCCGTCGACGGTCACGCCGTCGCGCAGCAGGTCGAGCTCCCCGAGCCGGCGGACGAGGTCGAGGGAGTACTCCGAGCGGTCCCAGTGCTCGCCGATGACGGGCAGCAGGTCCTCCTGGACGAACCGGCGGGCGCGCATCCAGTGCTCCCGGTCGGTGTCGGAGACCGCGTCGAAGGCGCCGGCGGCGTCGGTGTCGAGCGCCTCGTCGAGGACGTAGTCGGGCTCCACGGTGCCGGCAGGGAACAGGTCCGCGCCGGTCTCAGGGGTGGCGGTCATGGAAGGATCCTTCGTTCGGTGGGCTGACGGCAGGTCGGTCGGGAGCACGGTCAGTCCCGGTGGAAGCGGCGGCCGAGGACGCGCTCGGAGGCGCCGCTGCGGTCGAGGTACGGGGTGATCCCGCCCAGGTGGAGGGGATAGTTGGCGCCCAGGACCATGCACAGGTCCACGTCCTCGGGCCCGGCGACGACGCCCTCGGCCAGCATCGCACCGATCTCCCCGGCCAGGGCATCCTGGACCCGCACCAGCAGCTCCTCCGGGGAGGCGGGAGCGCCGGGGGCGCGCGCGGGGTGCTGCGCCCGGGTCTGCTCGAGCAGCCGGGCGGCGTCCGCGGTGAGGTAGCCGTCCGCGCCCGTCCCGGGAGCCTGCTCGGTGGGCAGCACGTGGGTGAGGCCTGCCTCGACCACCGCGTCCATCCACGGGGACCGGGCGAAGCGCTCGGGATAGGCCCGGTGCATGGTCCCGTCCACGTGGTGCAGCACGGCCGGACCCACGAAGTCGAGCAGCCGCAGCGGGGTCATGGGCAGGCCCATCGGATCGGGGGCGTGGTCGGCGGCCGCCACGTCGAAGCCCGCGTCGATCGCCTGGACGATCACGTCGAACAGCCGCGTCAGCACGCGGTTGACCACGAAGCCGGGGGCGTCCTGGACGCGCACCGCCGTGCGGCGCAGCACCGCGGCGAGCTCGAAGGCGGTCGCGAGTGCTGTGTCGCCGGTCCGCCGCCCGGCGACGATCTCCAGGAGCGGGGTGACCTCCACGGGGTTGAAGACGTGGAAGCCGACCACCCGCTCGGGGTGCCGGAGTCCCTCCGCCATGGCGGTGACGGACAGGGAGCTCGTGTTGGTCGCGAGCACGGCGTCCGGCCGCACGACCCGCTCCCACTGGGCGAAGACCTCCTTCTTCACGTCGAGGTCCTCGAAGACGGCCTCGATCACGAAGTCCGCGTCGGCGAGGTCCTCCGGCCCGCTCGCCCCTGTGACGAGGGCTCCGAGCTGGTCGGCCTGCTCCGCGCTGATCCTGCCCCTGGCCGCCTGGGCGGCGAAGCGCTCCCGGGTCCGTGCCACGCCGGCGGCGAGCCGTTCGTCGTCGAGGTCGGTCATGACCACGGGGATCCGGGCGCCGCTCGCGATCAGCGAGGCGAGCTGGCCGGCCATCAGGCCGGCGCCGATGACGGCGGCCTTGCGCAGGGGCACGGACGCGGCGTCGGGCACGTCCGCGGCCTGCCGGGACCGTGCCGAGACGAGCTCGAACGCGTAGAGGGAGGCCTTGGCCACGTCCCCGCGGACCAGCTCGGCGAAGGCGGCCACAGCCTTCGCCCCGTTCACCGTGCGGGTCTCGGTCCGGGCGTCGGCCACGAGGTCGATCGCCACGAGGGGGGCCGGCGCCGCGCCGTGCCAGGTGCGCGCGGCCCGGTCCCGCGCCTGCGCCACGGCGTCGTGCCACTGCTGCTCGTCCGTCCCGCCCGGTGCGCCGGCGCGGCGGCGGGTCTCCCCCGCGTCGAGCGCGGCGAGCGTGCCGGCGACCCACTCCTGCCAGGCGGAGTCCCACTCCCCGGTCCCCGGGGCGGCGTCGAGCACCACGTCCACGAGGCCGAGCTCGAGGGCCTCCACCGCCTTGGCGTTCCGGCCCCGGAGCGAGTCGAACACGATGACGCGCAGGGCCGCTGCCGGGCCGATCAGGTGCGGGAGCAGGTGCACGCCGCCCCAGCCCGGGAAGAAGCCGAGCCGGCACTCCGGCAGCCCGAGCGGGCCGGTGCGCGGATGGGCCGCCCGGTAGTCCGTGTGCAGGGCGAGCTCGAGGCCCCCGCCGAGGGCCTGCCCCGTGAGCAAGGAGAACGTGGGCACGCTCGCGTCCGCCAGGACTCCGAAGGCCTCGTGGCCGAGGGACACGTACCGGTCGGAGACGCCGGCGAGCTGGGCGTGGCGGATCTCCTTGAGGTTGGCCCCCGCGCCGAAGGACCGGGCGTTGCCGGTGACCACGATCGCCTCGACCGCCGACTGGTCGATCGACCCCAGGACGTCCCGGAGCTGCTCCAGGGCCGCCGAGCCCCAGATGATCAGCCCGCCCGGCGGAGTGGAGTCCAGCCGCACCAGGGCGACGGGGGCGGACCGGCCGGGCAGGACCACCTGGTCGACGTCCACCGTGACGGTGGAGGGGAAGGACGGTGCGGGCGCGGTGGGTGCCATGGGAGGACTCCTGACGAACGGTGTGATCCTCACCACTGTGTCTGATACTGAGTCTCAGGTCAAGGAATTGAGTCTCAGTGTCGCGGTGCGGCGTCCGGTTCCGGGGCGTGCAGGCCGTATTCTGACTGGTGATGATCGACGTGCTGCCACCAGAGACCGAACGCCTCGCATTCCGCCGCTTCGAGGCCGCGGACCTCGACCCCATGCACTCCTACCAGAGCCGTGAGGACTACGCGCAGTACGCGTGGCGGGGCCCGCGCACACGCGAGGAGTGCGAGCGCACCCTGGCCGAGAACAGCGGGATGCGCCCCTGGGGCCGGGACGGCGACCACGTCCGCTTCGCCGTCTCCCCCCGGGGCTCGCGGGAGCTCGTGGGGGAGATCGTGCTGACGCTGACGGAGGCGGAGGCCGCCCAGGTCGAGATCGGCTGGGTGGTCCACCCCGACCACGCGGGCCGGGGCATCGCCTCCGAGGCCGCGCGCGCCGCGATCGAGTTCGCTTTCGCCGCGCTGGGCGCCCACCGCGTTTGCGCGAGCCTGGACGCCCTCAACGTGAGCTCGGCCAAGGTCTGCGAGCGCATCGGCATGCGCCTCGAGGCGACCCTGCGCGAGAGCCACCACCAGCTGGGCGAGTGGCGCGACGAACTGATCTACGCGATCCTCGCCGACGAGGCCTGAGTCCTCAGCGCAGGGCGTCCCGCACGGACGCCAGGATCTCCTCCGTGTCCGCGCCGGAGTCCAGGACGGTGACGACGACGGCGGGGCGCACCCCGGGCGCGGCGGCCGGCTGCGCCGCGCCGTCCTCGTAGCCGGAGACGAGCGTGCGCGCGAGGCGCTCGAGCTGCCCCGCCAGCTCGGCCGAGGGGTCGGTGTCCGGTGCGCGCAGCCAGGCCCGCAGCGCGGCGTTGTGCACGGCCACCGCGGCGGCCGACAGCGCCGTGGCGAGCGTGGACCGACCCGGCGAGTCGGGCAGGGCGGAACTCAGGTAACGATGCAGGACCCGCTCGTAGCGGTGGGACGTGATGAGCTCCCGGTCCCGCAGCTGAGGGACCTGCCGGAGCAGGGCGTTGCGGGCCAGGGCCCGCTCCCGGTGGTCGAGGTGGTGGCGGAAGACCAGCAGCACGCCGTTCCGCAGTGCGACGGCCGGGTCGGCGCCCGGCTCATCGCCCGCCCGGGCCAGCTGCTGCTCGAGGCGCTCGAGGTTCGCGGCGTGGTCCGCGAAGACGATGTCCTCCTTGGACCCGTACTTGCGGAAGAACGTGGCCCGGCTGATCCCCGCGGCCAGCGCGAGCCGGTCGACGGTCGTGGCCTCCCAGCCCTGCTCCGCGAGCAGGCGGATCGAGCCGGTGACGACGTCCGGGGCCGCTCGGGGGGTCTCGGTCATGGGTTCCTCCTCGATCCGATCGTAGACCGGCGCTGCTCCTGATCGGTGCCCTGGAGCCTTGCCCGCGCACCGACGAGTCCCCGGACCCGCCCCCGGAGCGGAGGTCCCCTGGGTGCCGGCGATCCGCCGGATCGGTCCGGGGGATCGCCGGCACCCGGGGGACTTCAGCGGGACGGCTGAGGGGTTGCCCCGCGGGGTGCTCAGCCGGCGGCGCGGTCGGCGTTGGCGTGGATCGCGTCACGGACGTACTGGGCCAGTCCGGGCTCCAGGTCCTCGTAGGTCTCGGTGAACCGCGGGTCCGCCACGTACATGTCCCCGAGGGCCCGGTGGAACTCGGGCGAGAGGTCGTAGAAGCGCTCGTGGATCTGGCGCCGGGCGGCCTCCGCGGCGTCCATCGCCTCGGCCGAGTCGGCGGGCAGCCCGGCACGCCTGGCCTCGGCGAACCTCTCGTTGATCGCCGACGTCTCGGTGGCGATCCGCCGCCAGTCCTCCCGGTCGTATCCGGCCGCGCGGCGGCGGGACTGCTCCCACGCGTCGGTGCCGCCCCAGCGGCGCTCGGCCTCGGCCGCGTACTCGTCGCTGAAGCCCTCGCCGAAGAGCTCGCGGCGCTCCTCCGGGGTCAGGTCGATTCCGGTCATTTCCTTCTCCAGTGCTCGGTCGATCGCGGTGACGAGCTCGGCCAGCTCGGCCAGTCTCGCCAGGACGGACTCGCGCTGCCGGCGCAGGTGCGCCAGCACGGACCCGGGGTCCTCCGCGGCCAGCAGCTCCTCGATGCGCCCGAGGGGGAAGCCGAGCCGGCGGTAGACCACGACGTGCCGCAGCCGGAGCAGGTCGGCCTCCGTGTAGAGGCGGTACCCGCCCGCCGAGCGTCCGCTCGGGCGCAGCAGGCCGACGTCGTCGTAGTGGTGGAGCGTGCGCACGGTGACGCCGAAGCGCTCCGCGACCTGCCCCACGGTGAGCCTCTCGTCCGCCGTTGCCGGCCGCTGTCCGTCCATGTCCTCCACCATGCGCCCTCCCGTCGCGTGAGGGTCAAGCCCGTCAGCGCCGGGCCCTGCGGCCGAGGAACAGTGCCCCGGCGGCGCACAGCACCACGAGCACGGCGAAGGACAGTGCCGACGAGGTGCCCCCGCTGAGCAGGGAGCCCACGAGGGCGACGACCCACACGAGCACGAGCAGCCACAGCAGCCCGGCGGTGCGCCTGGGGTTGCGCACCGCCGTCAGCCCCCGAAGGGCAGGACGGGCAGACCGGGGACGTCGACCCGGACGGCGAACACGGAGCCGGCGGCGGGGTCCTCGTCCGCGGCGAGGTTCTCCCGGGACGTGGTGATGTAGAGGGTGCGCAGGTCCTCCCCGCCCAGGCAGCACGCGGTGGTCTGGCGCGCGCCGACCTCCACGACGGTGTCCAGGGCGCCGTCGGCCGTGTAGCGGTGCACCTGCCCGGCGCCGTGCAGCGCCACCCAGACGGCGCCCTCGGCGTCGACGGTCAGTCCGTCGGGGTGGACGTCCCCCTCCACGAGCTCGGGCACCACGAAGGTGCGCCGGCCGTGCAGCCCCGCGGCCTCCGACCAGTCGAGGACGTCGACCCTCCCGGTCGGCGTGTCGTTGTAGTAGGCCAGGGCGCCGTCCGGGGACCAGGCGATGCCGTTGGAGACGGTGACGCGCTCCAGGACCGGCTCCCACCGCAGGTCCGGGTCCACGCGGTAGAGCGTGGCCGCGCCCTCGGTCTGGTCCCAGGCCATGGAGCCGACGTAGAAGGCGCCGTCCGGGCCGGCCCCGCCCTCGTTCATCCGGACCGCCCCGGTCTTCCAGAGCAGCTCGGCAGGGTGGACGGTCCCGTCCGGGTCCTCGAGGGCCACACCCGTCTCGACCGCCAGCACCGCGCCCCCGGTCGCGCGGGGGCGCACACAGGCCACGACGTCCCCGACGTGCTTGCGGAGCACCTCGCCGTCCGCGCCGAAGGACAGCACGTCCCCCGCGAGCATGTCGACCCACCGCAGTCCGCCCCAGGACTCCGACCAGCACGGCCCCTCGCCGTGGTAGGTGACGGAGTCCGTGATCCGCTCGGCGCTGAGCCTTCGCACCGCCATCTCAGAACCCCTTCCCGCGCACCGCGCGCTCGGTTCCGGGCCGGACGATCGCGTGGATCGCCGCCTCCTCGTCGCTCCGGCGGAGCGGGCTCCCGCCGAACAGGGTGCCGCTGGTGTGGAGGTCCTCCGGCTCGACCGACTTGCGGGTGCGGAAGGAGATGTCCTGGGTCGTCATGTCCCCACGATACTGAGGGCGGGCGTCCCGCGCGCCGTCGGCTACAGCTTCACGGTCCCGCGGACCACCGCGCTGACGTGGCCGCCGACCCAGACGGTCCCCGCGTCCCGCTCCACCACCACGCGCCCGGTGCGCCCGAGCACCGTGCCCTGGGCCGCGACGTAGCGGTCCGGGGCCCACCCGTTGTCGGTCAGCCACCGGGCCAGGCCCGCGTTGAGACTGCCCGTGACCGGGTCCTCCACGACCCAGTCGCCCACGAACGCCCGCACCTCGACCGCGCACTCCGAGCCCTCGGGGTGGGGTCCGACCACGCCGAGCTTGAGCCCGGCCATGGCGGACCAGTCCGCACGGACCCCCAGGACGGTCTCGGCATCGGCCACGCGCACGCCGATCCAGCCGGGACCGTTGTCGAGCCAGGACACGTCCAGCAGCGCCGACGGGTCCAGCCGCAGGGACCGCGCCACCCGGTCCAGCAGCGCGGAGTCCGCCACGGGCTCGTAGCGCAGCAGGGGCGGGGCGGCGAACGCGAGCCGGTCCTCGCGGCGCCGGACGGTCACGAGCCCGACCCCGCACTCCTGGACCACGTCCTCGCCCGCGGGCTCCCCGCCGAGGGCGAGCCAGGCGGACGCCGTCCCGAGCGTGGGGTGCCCCGCGAACGGCAGCTCCCCGCCGGGGGTGAAGATCCGCACCCGGTAGTCGGCGCCCGGGACCGTGGGCTCGAGCAGGAACGTGGTCTCGGAAAGATTGGTCCAGCGGGCGAAGCGTGCCATCGTGTCCTCGCCGAGGACGTCCGCCCCGTGCACGACGGCGAGCGGGTTGCCGCCCAGCGGCGCCGCCGAGAAGACGTCCACCCAGCTGATCGCGTGGCTCGTCACGGTCTCAGAGCACCGGCCCGCGCGCGGTCCTCCGGGGTGACCGGGCCGGCCCCGCCCGCCGGCCGCCCCGTCCGGCGGACGGGGCCGGCCCGGTCACCCCGCGGGCCGCCGCGCGGTCCTCCCGGAGCCTCCGCACCACCAGGCCGACCAGGACGGAGCCCACGGTGCTCAGCACCAGGGGCAGTACCGCGCTGCGCTGCTTGCTGTTGTCGTACATGGCCGGGCCTCCTGCCGGAAGGCGACGCAGGGCGTCGTCGGGTTCGGTGCCAGGAATCCTACGCACCCTCAGGCGCCTCCGGCCACACCCCGGAGCTGCCCCGGCGGTGGCTGCCGACCGGATGGGTGTCGACGATCCCGACCGCCTCCATGAGCGCGTGCATCGTGGTCGGCCCCACGAAGCGGAAGCCGCGCGCCCGCAGGGCCCGGGACAGGGCCTCGGACTCCGGCGAGCGGCTCGGGACCTCCTCCGCCGAGCGCGGACGAGGGGTCTGCGCCGGGCGGAACGACCACACGAGCTCGGCCAGCCCGCCCTCGGCGCGCAGGGCCACGGTGGCGCGGGCGTTGCCGACGGCGGCCTCGATCTTGCCCCGGTGGCGCACGATCCCGGCGTCGCCCAGGAGCCGGTCGACGTCGTCCGGGCCGAAGCCGGAGACCGTGTCCGGGTCGAAGTCCGCGAAGGCCGCCCGGAAGGCGGGCCGCTTGCGCAGGATCGTGGCCCAGGACAGCCCGGACTGGAAGCCCTCGAGGCAGATCCGCTCGTAGAGCCCCCGCTCGTCCCGCACGGGGAGGCCCCACTCGGTGTCGTAGTACGCGCGCAGGAGCGGGTCCGTGGCCGCCCAGGCGGGGCGGGCGAGCCCGTCCTCGCCGAGGACGAGTCCGGTCGCGGGATCGGGCAGGGAGCTCATGCCGAGCATCGAACCACACCGGAGGACTCCGGCACATCCCGGAGGAGTACCCCCTGGGGTATAGGATGGCGGTCGTGCACCCGACGAACTCCACCGTGGACCGCCGCGCTCTGCAGCGGAAGGTCGTCCGCGTCCTGGCCCTCGGCCAGGTCCTCGGCGGTCTGGGCGTCGGCGCCACCCTGGCCCTGGGGGCCCTCCTCGTCACCGAGGTCTCCGGTTCCTCGGCCTGGTCCGGCATGGCCGCGACCATGAACACCCTGGGCGCGGCCCTGCTCGCCGTCCCTCTCGCCCGGCTCGCCCAGGCCCGCGGACGGCGGATCTCGCTGAGCACCGGGGCCTTCACCGCCATGGCCGGTGCGTTGATCACGATCAGCGCCGCCGTCCTCTCCAGCTTCCCCGTCCTGCTCATGGGCCTGGCGCTGCTCGGCGCCGGCTCGGCGCTCAACCTGCAGTCCCGGTTCGCGGCGACCGACCTCGCCCCGGACGACACCCGCGCCCGCGACCTGTCCCTGGTGGTCTGGTCCACGACGATCGGCGCGGTGCTCGGGCCCAACCTCTTCGAGCCCGGCGAGCTGCTCGGGCGGGCCCTGGGCCTGCCGGAGCTCACGGGCGGGTTCGTCATCGCGCTCGTGGCGCAGGCCTTCGGGGCCCTGGTCTACCTCACGGCGCTGCGGCCGGACCCCCTGCTGCTGGCGGTGGCCGACGGGGAGGCCGCGGGGAGGAACAAGCCCTCGCCCGCGGGCGGGCTGGCGGTGCTGCGGTCCTCGTCGCCCGCCCGCCGCGCCGTGCTGACCGTGGCGCTGAGCCACGCCGTCATGGTGGCGCTCATGTCCATGACGCCCGTGCACCTGACCCTGCACGGTGCGTCGCTGAGCGTCGTGGGCCTGACCATCAGCCTGCACGTGGCCGGGATGTACGCCCTGGCCCCCGTGTTCGGCTGGCTCGCGGACCGGGCCGGCCGCCGCCCCACCGTCCTGCTCGGTCAGGCCCTGTTCGTGACGTCCCTCGTGCTGTCCTGGCTCGGCTCGACGTCCCCGGTGCTGGTGACGGTAGGCCTGGTCCTGCTCGGGCTCGGCTGGTCCGCGTCCACGGTCGCAGGATCCACGCTCGTGGCCGAGGCCGTCCCGCCGGCCGAGCGGCCGAAGCTGCAGGGCGTCTCGGACCTGTTCATGAACCTCGCCGGGGCGACCGGCGGCGCGCTCGCCGGACCGGTGCTGGCGCTGATCGGCTTCGACGGGCTCAGCGCGGCCCTGCTCGTCCTGGTGGCGGTCGTGGTGCTGGCGCACCGGCCCCGGACGGAGCCCGCCCCGACTAGTTGAGCACCGGCAGCTGGAGCGGGTAGCGGTACACCTCGCCCTTGTTGGCCTTCAGCACGGCCAGGATGTGGCACACGACGAGCAGCACCGCGGCGAGGATCCACAGCACGATCGCCACCGGGATCAGGATCACGGTGAACAGGCACACCCACGCCGCCACGTTGAGCAGCCACATGGACAGGTTGAAGTTGAACGACCCGGCGGAGGTGGCCCGCAGGAAGGGGTTCCGGTCCTTGTACACGAGCCACACGACGAGGGGACCCACAAAGCCGAGCCACCCGACGGAGACCAGCGCGCCGATCAGGCCGGACAGGTGGGTGAGGACCGCGATGGTGCGGTCGTCACCCTGCGCCCGGTACTGCGGACGGGGTGCTGACGGTGGAAGGTAGGACATCGGGTTCTCCTGGTCGGCAGGGGCGGAACCGGTCGCAGCACCCGGTGCCGCGGACGCCGGACCGGCGCGGTGCTGCCAGCGTATCGGGGCCGGGCCCGGCCCCGGTATGGGGGATGACCGCACTTGACGGCGGCGGTTCCCCGCCGTCACGCACGGCACCGACGCCGCGCCGCGCCGCGCCCTGGTCTACGATTCTCCGCAGACCGTTCCCGGCCCGCCTCCCGCGGGCCCCTTCCCGAGGGAGGCCCGTGGCCCCGCAGCTGCGCCCCAACAAGTACGCCTACCGGGCCATGGTGCTCACCGGCCTCGCCGCGGTGAAGCTGTTCCGCGTGCCCCTGCTGGCCTCGGGCGAGGAGCACCTGCCCACCGACCAGGTGGTGCACGGCCTGCACCGGGAGGTCCGTCCGGGAAAGGGCGCCGTCGTGGCGGTGACCCACTTCGGCTACCTCGACTTCGTCTTCGCCCAGCTGGTGGTCTGGCGCCGGCTGCGGGCCCACTCCCGCTTCCTCATCACACGCAAGCACACGGGCAGTGCCTTCGTCACGGCGGTGTGCCGGTTGTGCGACCACGTCGTCGTCGACCGCGCCGACGGCTCCCCGGCCTACGCCGAGTCCGTGGTGAAGCTGGCGCGCGGCGAGTTCCTCGCGGTGTTCCCGGAGGGCGGGGTCAGCCGCAGCTGGACCGTGCGCCCGCTGCGCACCGGTGCCGTGCGCATGGCCGCCGAGACCGGCGCCCCCATCATTCCGGTGTCCGTGTGGGGCGGCCACCGGATGCTCACCCGGGGTCGCGGCCGGATCCGGCTGCGCGACGTGTGGCGCACGCCGGTGCGCGTCCACGTCGGCCCGGTGCTGCAGGTGACCCGCGACGAGGACGTCCGCGCCGCGGGCGCCCGGCTGCGCGCGGCGCTGCAGGACGGGATCGACCGGTGCATCGAGAGCTACCCCGTCACCCCGGAGCCCGGCGCGTGGTGGATGCCGGCGCACCTGGGCGGGAGCGCGATCACGGTCCAGGAGCAGATCGACTCCGACGCCCGGGAGCGGGAGGCCTACAAGCGGACCGGCTGAGTCCGGCGGGCGCGCCGTGGCGCCGCCTCACCGGAATCCGGCGCGCAGCACCAGCTCGAGCTCGAACCGGCTCTTGGGGTCGTTGAGGCGGTCCCCGAAGACCTCCCGGAGCTGGTTCACCCGGTAGCCCACGGTCTGCTCGTGGATGTTGAGCTCGGCGGCCATCGCCGCCCGCTGCCCGTGGTGCTCGAGCCAGCACAGCAGGGTCGCGGCCAGCCGCTCCCGCTGCCCGGCCTTGAGGTCCTCCAGCGGCGCCAGGCACTGCGCGGCGAGGTCCTCGACCACGCCGCGCTCGCTGTGCAGGACGAGCTCCATGAGGTGCTCCGAGACCCACATCGGTCCGGGGTCGGCCGGCTCCTCCCGCTGCAGCAGGTCCCGGGTCAGCACGGCCAGGCGCAGGGAGTCGGGGGCCGCGTACCAGGGCCGGCCCGGGCCGATCACCGCGCCCCGTCCGGTGAGCGCGCGCTCCAGCTCCCGGCGGCCGGTCGGCGAGGAGGGTTCGGGGACCACCGCCACGACGTCGCCGGGTCGGGACGTGAGCAGCGCACGCTCCCCCAGGCGCGAGCGCAGTCCCACCCGACGGTCGGCGGCCAGCGTCACCACGACCACCCGGTCGGGCACCGGCCACCCCGCGGCGGCGGCGGCGGTGCGCACCGCGTCCTCCGCCACGTGGCCGCGGGCGAGCATGTCCGCGAGCGCGTCCAGCAGACGGTCCCGCTCCCCCGCGCGCTCGGACTGCTCCATGGCGTAGCCCTCGGCGCTGGCCGCGGAGAGCTCCTCGATGTAGGCGAAGACGGACTCCGCGAGGCCGATCAGCACGGACGCCTCGAACCCCGCGTCCATGGCCACGCGGGAGAGCGAGCGCAGCGTGGTGCGCGCCCCGGAGCGGTAGGCCGCGAAGAGGGCGTCCATCGGTCGGCCCTCACGGACCTCGCCGCGGCCGAGCCCCTCGTAGACCCGCCGGTCGTCGCCCATCAGCGCCGGCTGCTGGGTGCCGGGCAGCTGGAGGAACCGGGTCAGGGCCACCTCGACCCCCCGCCGGATGCTGTCGCCGAACAGTCCCTCCAGCGGCCGGGCGTAGACCGGGACGTCGAACCGCACGGCGTCCAACAGCTCCTCCGTCACCGCGGCCAGGTGCGGGACGAGGAGGGGGGTGAGCGTCGGCGGCAGGGAGGTCCACGGCAGCTCCCGGTCCGCCCGGCCCGCCGGCTGCTCGTGCTCCGTGTGACCCATCCGCTCCACGTTTCCCCGCTTTCATTCCGACACCACAGTTTCTCTGCGGAAAGAGTACGTGACATGACGAGAACGACAGCCGGATTTGGGGCACAGTTATCACGTGCCCCAACTGCGACTCTTCACCCGCCTGGCGTCGGCCTTCACCACGCCCCGCTCCCCCGAGGACTTCCTGCGCCTCGTCGACCCCCTCGCCAGCGCCCGCCAGCTGCGCGGCCTGGTGACCTCCGTGGTGCCCGAGACCGCGGACTCGGTGACGATCCGCTTCCGCCCCGGCCGCGGCTGGAACGCGCACGAGGCCGGCCAGTGGGCCCGCATCGGCGTGGAGATCGACGGCGTGCGGTACTGGCGCTCCTACTCCCTCAGCACGGGCGCCGGCCAGGACCCGGCCATCACGGTGACGGCGATGGGCAAGGTCTCCACCGCCCTCGTCCGGGGCACCCGGCCCGGTGACGTCCTGTTCCTCGCCCCGCCCGAGGGCGACTTCGTCCTCCCCGAGAGCCCGCGCCCCCTCCTGATGCTCACCGCCGGCAGCGGCCTGACGCCGGTCATGTCCATGATCCGCACCCTCGTGCCCCGTCGTGCGGACGCCGACCTCGTGCTCGTGCACTCCTCGCGCTCCCCCGAGGAGTCGCTGTTCCGCGAGGAGCTGCTGGAGCTCACCGACCAGTTCTCCGGCTTCCGTCTCGTCCAGTGGTTCACCGGCGAGCGCGGCCGCCGCCTCGACCTCGCGGCCACCGCCGACCTCGACTCCGCGTGCCCCGACTGGCGCGACCGCGCCGCCTATGCGTGCGGTCCCGCCGACTTCCTCGACGCCGCCGAGGCGCTCTGGCAGCACGAGGAGGGCGAGCTGCGCGTCGAGCGCTTCGCCGCCGTGGTCGCCCCCGGCTCCGGCGGGGAGGGCGGGCGCGTGACCTTCGAGAAGTCCGACAAGGAGGTCGAGGCCGACAGCGGCACGACGCTCCTGGCCGCCGGGGAGGACGCCGGCCTGATGATGCGCAGCGGCTGCCGCATGGGCATCTGCCACGCGTGCGTGACCCCGCTGCTCTCCGGGCAGGTCCGTGACACCCGCACCGGCGAGGTCCACGGCGAGCCCGGCCACCTCGTCCAGACCTGCGTGTCCACGGCCGCCGGTCCCGTCAGCCTCGACGCCTGACCCGAACTTCCAGCACTCGTTCCCCGACCCCTTTTCCGAAGGACAGACACCATGACCGTCGTCACCCCGCTGCTGCTCGACTCCGGCCGGCCCACCGAGTCGGCCAAGCCCTCCGCCGCCGCCCACCTCTCCGACGCGCAGATCGAGGAGCTGGGGCGCGAGCTCGACGCCCTCCGCGAATCCGTGATCGCCACCCGAGGGGCCAAGGACGCGGCCTACATCCGCCGGGTCATCGCCACGCAGCGCTCCCTCGAGCTGGCCGGGCGCGCCACCCTCCTGTTCGCCAAGCACAAGCCCGCCTGGCTCGCCGGCACCGGCATGCTGACCCTCGCCAAGATCCTGGAGAACATGGAGATCGGCCACAACGTGCTGCACGGGCAGTGGGACTGGATGCGCGACCCCGACATCCACTCCACCACCTGGGAGTGGGACTTCGTGAGCCCGGCGAAGGCGTGGCAGCACACCCACAACGACCTGCACCACACCTGGACCAACGTGGTGGGCAAGGACCGGGACGTCGGATACACCATCCTGCGCATGGACGAGGACCAGGAGTGGACGCCCCGGAACCTCGGCAACCCGCTGTACAACGCGCTGCTGGCCCCGGTCTTCGAGTGGGGGATCGCGATCTACGACCTCGAGCTCGACGAGTACCGCGAGGGCCGCAAGACCAAGGCGGAGCTCCAGCGCGCGCTGAAGGCCCTCGGCGTCAAGTTCGTGAAGCAGGCCGCGAAGGACTACGTGGCCACGCCCGCCGCCGCGACGCTCACCGGTTCAGGCAAGCAGGCCCTGGCCGCGACCCTCACCGCCAACGCCGTCCGGAACATCTGGGCGCACGCCGTGATCTTCTGCGGCCACTTCCCCGCTGGGGCGGACACGTTCACCGAGGCGCAGATCGAGGGCGAGACCCGCGGCGACTGGTACGTGCGGCAGATGATCGGCTCGGCCAACATCTCCGGGTCCAAGCTGATGCACCTCATGACCGGCAACCTGTCCTTCCAGATCGAGCACCACCTGTTCCCGGACCTGCCCTCGAACCGCTACGCCGAGGTCGCCGTCAAGGTGCGCGAGATCTGCGAGCGCTACGAGCTGCCCTACACCACCGGGCCCCTGCCGAAGCAGGTCGCCTCGGCGTGGGCGAAGGTGTTCCGCCTGGCCCTGCCCTGATCCTTTCCCGCCCGACGACAGGCCGAACGGCCGCGATGCCCCGGCACGCGGCCGTTCGGCGTGCCGGGGCGCGGACGGGCGCGCAGCCCGCAGCACAGGCGGGACCGGGACCCGGCCGGGCGCCTGTCGGGCGGCGTTGGTAGGCTCGCGGGACCCGCACGAAAGGCAGGCCATGAGCTCTCCCCAGCGCGTCCTCATCACCGGTGCCACCGGTTACATCGGAGGGCGCCTCGCGCCCCGGATGCTGGAGGACGGGCACGCCGTGCGCGTGGCCGTCCGGTCACCGGGCAAGCTGCACGCCGTGCCGTGGCGGGACCGGGTGGAGGTGGCCGAGACGGACCTCAACGACCTCGACGGGATGACCGCCGCGTGCCAGGACGTGCACACCCTGTACTACCTGGTGCACTCCATGGGCGCTTCCCGGCAGTTCGAGGAGGAGGAGGCCGAGATGGCCCGGACCGTGGCGCGGGCCGCCGAGCGGGCCGGGGTGCGGCGCATCGTCTACCTCTCGGGTCTGCACCCCCAGGGGGTGGAGCTGTCCCAGCACATGCGATCCCGGGTCCGCGTGGGCGAGATCATGCTCGAGAGCTCCGTCCCGGCGGTGGTCTTCCAGGCCGGTGTGGTCATCGGCTCCGGCTCGGCGTCCTTCGAGATGATCCGCCACCTCGGCGACACCCTCCCGATCATGCCGGCGCCGTCCTGGGTGACCAACAGCATCGAACCCATCGCCGTCCGTGACGTGCTGTACTACCTGGTCCGTGCGATGGACCTGCCGGAGGACCTCAACCGCGCCTTCGACATCGGCTCCCGCGACGTCATGACCTACGCGGATGCCATGCGCCGCTACGCCCGGGTCGCCGGGCTGCGCCGGCGGGTGGTCTTCCACCTCCCCCTCCCCGCACCCCGGCTGTCCGGGTTCTGGGTGGGCATGGTCACCCCGATCCCCCTGGGCCTGGCCCTGCCGCTCGTGCAGTCGCTCCAGCACGACGCCGTGGCGGGCGAGCACGACATCGACGACCACATCCCGCAGCCCCCCGAGGGGCTGGCCGGCTACCGCCGCGCGGTGGCCCTCGCGCTGAAGAAGATCGAGGACAACTCCGTGGAGACCACGTGGGACGTCCACTACAGCTCCTCCGAGGCCGCCGCGGACCCGCTGCCCTCGGACCCGGACTGGGCGGGGCGCACGGTGTTCGTGGACGAGCGCAGCCGCACGGGCCCGGCGCGGCCCGGGCAGGTGTGGCGGGTCATCGAGTCCATCGGCGGGCGCAACGGGTGGTACTCGCTGCCCCTGGCGTGGCAGGTCCGCGGCGTCATGGACAAGCTCGTGGGCGGGGCCGGCCTGAACCGCGGCCGCCGCGACGCCACGGACCTGCAGGTGGGCGAGTACGTGGACTGGTGGCGGGTCGAGGCCATGGAGGAGGGGCACAAGCTGCTCCTGCACGCCGAGATGCGCGCCCCCGGCCGGGCGTGGCTTGAGCTGTCCGTGGAGCCCGAGGGCGACGGCAGCCGGTACAGGCAGCGGGCCATCTTCTTCCCCCGGGGCCTGCCGGGCCGGCTCTACTGGTGGGGTGTGTGGCCCTTCCACGGGTTCATCTTCCCGTCGATGGCCCGCAACATCCTCGCCGCTGCCGCCGCGCTGGACGACCCCGGGCCCGGGACCCGGGACCGGCAGGCGGACCAGGCCGCCGGGCGGCTCACTCCTGCCGGGCAGGACCCGGTCCGCGGCTGACCTCCTCCGGGCCCGCCACGGGCCGGGGACCGGGACGGCCCCACTCGCTCCAGGAGCCGTCGTAGACCGCGACGTCCTCGCGGCCGACGAGGTGGGCGCCCAGCGCCAGGACGCACGCCGTGAGGCCCGACCCGCAGCTGGTGACGATCCGTCGTCCCTCGGGCGCGGCCGCCGCGATCCGCTCCCGCAGCTGCGGCAAGGGCAGCAGCCGCCCGTGCGCGTCCTGCAGGTCGGTGTACGGCAGGTTGACCGCCCCCGGCATGTGCCCGGGGCGCAGACCCGGCCGCGGCTCGGGCTCGGTGCCCGCGAACCGGCCGGCGGAGCGGGCGTCCAGGACGGTGGCGCCCGGGTCGGCCAGGGCGCGCGCGACGTCCTCCGCCCCGACGAAGCCGTCCTCACCGGGCACGAGCTCGACGTCGCCGGGCGCGGCCGGCGGCGCGGCGTGCGCCCCGGTGGGCCGGCCCTCGGCGACCCATGCCGGGAGGCCGCCGTCGAGGACCGCGACCCGGTCGAAGCCCGCGGTCCGGAGCATCCACCAGACCCGGGCGGACGCGAAGATCCCCTTGCCGTCGTAGGCCACGACCGTGCTCGTGCGCGAGACGCCGAGCGCGCGGGCCGCCGCGGTCAGCTGCTCCGCCGGGGGCGCCGTGTGCGGCAGGGCCGAGGACGGGTCCGAGAAGCTCCCGTCCAGGTCCAGGCGCAGGGCGCCGGGCAGGGCCTCCTCGGCCCGGTTGAGCGTGGAGCTCGCGTCCACGAGCACGAGCCGGGGCTCGCCGAGGTGCTCGGCCAGCCACTCCGTGCTCACCACGGATCCGGGGAGCTCGAGCGGGGCGTCGTCGTCGTACGGGGTGCCGGTGCTCATGCACCCCAGGCTAGTGCCCCCGGCAGCCGGGGTCAGGAGGCGCCGGCAAGGGCGCGCTCGAGGTCCTCCAGCTGGTCCTCGACGTCCTCGATGCCCACCGAGAGCCGCACCAGGTCCACGGGCACGGCCAGCGCGGTGCCCCGGACGGAGGCGTGCGTCATCTCCGAGGGGTAGCAGATCAGGGACTCCACCCCGCCCAGGCTCACCGACAGCGAGTACAGCCGGGTGCCCTCCGCCACCGACCGGGCCGCGGCCTCCCCGCCGGCGAGGCGGAAGGAGACCATGCCGCCGAACCCGCGCATCTGCGCGGCGGCGAGCGCGTGGCCGGGATGCCCGGGCAGCCCGGGGTAGAGCACCTGGGAGATCTCCGGGCGCTCCAGCAGCCACTCGGCGATCCGCTGCGCGTTGTCCTGGTGACGCTCCATCCGCAGGCTCAGGGTCTTGAGCCCGCGGGCGGCCAGGTAGCTGTCCTGGGGGCCGGCCACGGCGCCGGCGGCGAACTGCTGGAAGCCGACCGTCTCGGCGAGCGGGGCCCCGCGCCACGCGGCCATCCCGACGACCACGGCGCCGCCGAGCACGTCGGAGTGCCCGCCGATGTACTTGGTGGTGGAGTGCACCACGGCGTGCGCGCCGAGCTCCAGGGGGTTCTGCAGGTACGGGGACGCGAACGTGTTGTCGACGACGAGCAGCGCCTCGGCGTCCCGGGCCAGCTGGGCCCAGGCCGCGACGTCGGCGATGCCGAGCAGCGGGTTGGACGGCGTCTCGAGCCACAGCACCTTCGTGGCACCGGGCCGCACGGCCGCACGGACGGCGTCGAGATCCGTGATCTCCACGGGCGTGTGGCCGATGTCCCACGGGGCGAGGACCCTGGTGATCAGCCGGTTGGTGCCGCCGTAGCCGTCGGCCCCGAGCACGATGTGGTCGCCCGGGCGGAGCACCGCGCGCAGCAGGGCGTCCTCGGCGGCGATCCCCGAGGCGAACGCGAACCCGCGCACGCCGCGCTCCAGGGCCGCGAGCTGCTCCTCGAAGCCGCTGCGGGTGGGGTTGGAGCCGCGGCTGTACTCGTGCCCGGCGCGCAGCACGTTGATCCCGTCCTGGGCGAAGGTGGAGGTCTGGTAGATCGGCGGGATGACCGCCCCGGTCAGCGGGTCGGGCTCCTGACCGGCGTGGACGGCGGTGGTGGTGAAGCCCCCGTGGCGGGTGCGGATCTCGGTGGAGGACGTCATGGTGGGGCTCACTTCCGGAAGGTCTGGACGGTGCCGACGACGGTGTCGAGGGCCTGGCCGAGATCGGCCACGAGGTCCTGGGGGGACTCGAGGCCGACCGACAGCCGGATCGTGGTCTCGGCGATCCCGCCGGCGCGGCGCTGCTCGGGGGTGAGACGGCAGTGCGTCATCGCCGCCGGGTGGGCCACGAGGCTGCGGGTGTCCCCGATGTTGGCGACCAGCTTGAACAGCCGGAGCGCGTCGATGAACGGACCCACGGCGTGGTCTGGGGCGGCGAGGTCGAAGGAGAACACGGAGCCGGTCCCGCGCGGGAAGTCCCGGGCCGCGATCCCGGCGCCCGGGTCCCCGGGCACGCCGGGGTGGTGGACGCGGGCGACGGCGGGGTGCCCCGCCAGGAACTCGGCCACCTCGAGGGCCGAGTCCGTGTGGCGGGCCACGCGCAGGTCGAGGGTCTCGGTGCCCTGCAGGATCTGGCTGGCGTTGAACGGGGACAGCGTGGTGCCGAGGTCGTGCACGTACTTCGCCCGGACCAGGTGCAGGTAGGGGCTGGTCCCGGCGCACTTCTCGACGAGGCTCAGCCCGCCCCAGCGGGCGCGCGCCTGCGTGAACTGCGGCCACTTCCCGGGCCGCGCGGACCAGTCGAAGGTCCCGCCGTCCACGACCGCCCCGGCGAGCGCGTTGCCGTGCCCGCCCAGGAACTTGGTGGCCGAGTGCACCACGATGTCGGCGCCCTTCTCCAGCGGCCGGTACAGGGCCGGGGACGCGAGGGTGTTGTCGACGACGACGGGCACCCCGGAGGCCCGGGCGACGTCGGCGATCCCGGGCAGGTCCGGCAGGGTGGCCAGCGGGTTGCCGATGGACTCGAGCAGGAACGCCCGGGTGTCGGGGCGCACGGCCGCGGCCCACGCCCCCGGGGTGGTCGGGTCCACGAAGGAGACCTCGATGCCGTAGTCCGCGAGGGAGTCGGTGAGCAGGTCCACCGTCCCGCCGTAGAGCTTCTCGGAAGCCACGAGGTGCTTGCCGGTGCCCTGGCCGAGCAGGGCCAGCAGCGCGACGGCCACGGCGGACTGCCCGGAACCGGTCGCCACGGCGCCCGCGCCGCCCTCGAGGTCGCTGATCCGCTGCTCGAGCACGGCCACCGTGGGATTGCCGGTGCGCGTGTAGGTGAAGCCCGCCCGGGTCTGGGCGAACATCTGCCGGGCCGCCTCGTAGTCCGGGAACTCGAACGCCGCGGTCTGGTAGATCGGCACCGTCAGGGTGCGCTGGGTGACCTGGTCGTGGGTGCCGGAGTGGATCTGCCGGGTTGCGAGGTCGTGGTCGGTCACGGGGATGGACATGTCGCTGCTCCTGTGCCTTGCTCTTACCCGCACCGGTCATCCGCACGGGCCCGGTGGGCGCGCCGCGGAAGATGCAGGCCGCTTCCTCATCCGAACCACCCAATGAGCATGGGGTTGGTGCGTGACCCAGTCGGAGCTTGGCGGTCACGTCTCGTGAAGCTGGAACAACACTATGCGCAGAGGTAGTGGGTGTCCTTCCGCGACGCAAGATGACGACCGTGACGGTTCATGACGCCGGCCGTGCGCGGGCCCGTGCCGGAGCCGCGCGTCAGGCCCGGGTGTCGATGTCCTCGAAGATCAGGAACGTCTGGGTGTCCACCACACCGGGCAGCTGCTGGATGTGCTCGAAGATCACCTGCCGCAGGTGCACGGTGTCCACGGCCCGCACGAGGAGCATGACGTCGAAGTTCCCCCCCACCAGGGCGATGTGGTGCACGGCGGGGATCGCCCGGAGCTGGGCGCACAGCTCCCGCCAGGTGTTCTGCTGGAGCTTGAGCGTCACGTAGGCGGAGGACTGCAGGCCCGCCCGCACCGGGTCGATCACGGTGCTGAAGCGCAGGATCACCCCCTCGTCCCGGAGCCGGTTGATCCGGGCGTAGGCGTGGGCGCGGGAGACGTGCACGGCCGCGGCGATCGCGGTCACCGACTGCCTCGCGTCCCGGGAGAGCGCCGCGAGGATCTTCCGGTCGGTCTCGTCCAGCGGCACGGGGGTCGAGGGCACGGCGGGCTCCTTCGGGGCGGGTCGGTCGCAGCCTCCGGAACGCGCCGGACGAATGCGTGTGCTCCACGCCACACTAGAACATTTCGTCCACGTGCCGTGCACTGTTCGTCTCAGTCTTCTGCACTTTCCCGGCCTTGTGGATACGAACCATGCCCCGTTCTCATACTGGGAAGACAGAGTTGCACCGGCCTTCCTGCCTCCCCGGGTCCGCGATCGGACCGGGGACCGACCGAGGGGACATCATGAGCCAGACCGTCGAGACCCCCGAGGACCCCATCCTCCGGGCCTCCCAGACCTTCGGCATCACACCGGAGCAGTACATGCTCCCGGCCCGCGGCGAGATCCGCATGGTCGATCCGAGCGGGCAGCTGCTCGCCCCCGAGGAGCAGGGCACCGGCCCCGGCCACGAGTACCCGCTGCCGGCCAGGGACGTCCTGCTGGAGGCCTACGAGAAGCTGGTGGTCGGGCGGCGGGTCAACGACCAGAACTCCGCGCTGGTCCGCCAGGGGCGGATGGCCGTCTACCCGTCCAGCCACGGCCAGGAGGCCTGCCAGGTGGCCGCCGCCCTGTGCCTCCGGGAGGACGACTGGCTGTTCCCCACCTACCGGGACACCGTGGCGGTCATGACCAAGGGCGTGGACCCCCTGCAGGTCATGGCGATCTTCCGCGGCGAGTGGCACGGCGGCTACGACCCGTACGAGCACTGCGTGGGCATCCAGTCCACCCCGCTCACCACCCAGCTGCTGCACGCGGTGGGCGTGGCCCACGCGGCCAAGCTGCGCGGCGAGGACACCGTGGTCCTGGCGATGTGCGGGGACGGCGCCACCAGCGAGGGGGACTTCCACGAGGCCCTGAACTTCGCGGCCGTGTTCAAGCTGCCGGTCGTGTTCTTCGTGCAGAACAACGGCTACGCGATCTCCGTGCCCCTGTCCCAGCAGTCCGCGGCCCCGAGCCTCGCCCACAAGGCGGTCGGCTACGGCATGGCCGGCGAGCGCGTGGACGGCAACGACCTCGTGGCGCTGCTCGCCACCCTGCGCCGCGCCGTGGACCTCGCGCGCTCCGAGTCCGAACCCCTCCTCGTCGAGGCGCACACCTACCGCATGCAGGCGCACACCAACGCCGACGACGCCACGCGCTACCGGGACGACGCCGAGGTGCAGGAGTGGATCGCCAAGGACCCGGTGACCCGGATGCGCGCCTACCTCGGCGCCGAGGGCCTGCTCGACGACGCGGCGGAGCAGCGCATCGCCGCCGCCGCCGAGGACGTCGCCACGGCCCTGCGCGACGGCATGAACGCCGACGTGGAGATCGACCCGCTCGAGCTGTTCCGCCACGTCCACACCGAGCAGACCCCGCAGCTCGCCGAGCAGGAGCAGTTCCTCGCCGCCGAGCTCGCCCGAGAGGAGACCGGACAGTGAGCACCCTGCACGCCCCCGCCCCGGCCGGCGAGGCTCCGGCGGTCAAGCCGGCCACCTTCGCCCAGGCGCTCAACACCGCCCTGGCCGACGCGCTGGCCGCCGACGACGCCGTCGTCGTCTTCGGCGAGGACGTCGGCACCCTCGGCGGCGTCTTCCGCATCACCGACGGGCTGACGAAGCGCTTCGGCCGCACCCGGTGCTTCGACACCCCGCTGGCCGAGTCCGGGATCGCCGGCATGGCCGTGGGCATGGCGATGAACCGGATGCGCCCCGTCATCGAGATGCAGTTCGACGCCTTCGCCTATCCGGCCTTCGAGCAGGTCGCCTCGCACATCGCGAAGATGCACAACCGCACCCGCGGCGCCGTGCGCCTGCCGGTCGTCATCCGGATCCCGTACGCCGGCGGCATCGGCGGCGTGGAGCACCACTGCGACTCCTCCGAGGCCTACTACGCCCACACCCCGGGCCTGAAGGTGTTCACCCCCGCCACGGTCGAGGACGCCTACCTCATGCTGCGCGAGGCGATCGACTCCGACGACCCGGTCGTGTTCTTCGAGCCCAAGAAGCTCTACTGGTCCAAGGCCCCCGTGGACCTGGCCGAGCTGAAGGACCGCTACGAGCACCGGGCGCCCGAGCGCCGGGAGGGCCGCGCCGTCGTCGCCCGCGCCGGTGAGGACGCCACGCTGCTGGCCTACGGGCCGTCCGTGCCGACCGCCATGGCGGCCGCGGCGACCGCCGCCGGCGAGGGGCGCTCGCTCGAGGTCGTGGACCTGCGCAGCATCGTCCCGTTCGACGACGGGACGGTCGCCGCGTCGGTGCGGAAGACCGGGCGCGTGGTGGTCGTGGCCGAGGCGCCGGGCTTCGCGTCCGTGGCGGCCGAGATCGTGGCCCGTGTCCAGGAGCGCTGCTTCCACTCCCTGGCCGCGCCCGTGCGCCGCGTGACCGGGTTCGACATCCCGTACCCGGCGCCCAAGCTCGAGGAGCACTACCTGCCGAGCGTCGACCGCATCCTCGACGCCGTGGACGACCTGCAGTGGGAGGACTGACCATGACCGTGAGGACGTTCACCCTGCCGGACCTCGGCGAGGGACTGACCGAGGCCGAGCTCGTGAGCTGGCTCGTCCAGGTGGGCGACACCGTTGCCGTGGACCAGCCGATCGCCGAGGTGGAGACCGCCAAGTCCGCCGTGGAGGTGCCCTGCCCCTTCGCCGGGACCGTGCACCAGCTGCACGGCGCCTCGGGGCAGACCCTCGACGTGGGCGCGCCGCTGATCTCCGTCGACACCGGGGACCGGGCGGGGACCCCCGCCCCGCAGGGCGGCGGGCCCAAGGGCGGGCAGACCTACCGGGAGGAGGAGCGCGCCGGGGCGGACCCCGCGGCGGCCGCCGAGGCCGCCAGGACCTCCGGGGCCCCCGAGGACGACGCCGGATCGGGCAGCGTGCTCATCGGGTACGGCACGCCCGCCGGCGGCACGGCCGGGCGCCGGCGCCGGCCGAAGCGGGCCGGATCCCCGGCTGGTTCCGCCGCCGCGGGCGCCGCCCACGACGCGATGGCCTCGGCCCCGCGCCTGGCGCCCACGGTCGTTTCGCCGATCGTGCGCAAGCTCGCCAAGGACCGCGGCGTCGACGTCTCCACCGTGCGCGGCTCGGGACCGGGCGGGCTCATCCTGCGCCGCGACGTCGTGGCCGCGGCGGCCGCCCCCGCGGCCCCGGTCCCGCCGGAGAGCGCCGCCCCGTCGTCGACCCCGGCCCCGGAGCCGTCCACCGCGGTGCCGTCCGCCGTGGACGCCCGCACGGGGCTCGGGGTGGCCGAGCGGCTCCCGGTCTCCGGGATCCGCAAGGTCATCGGGCAGGCCATGACCCGCTCCCGCGCCGAGATCCCCGAGGCCACCGTCTGGGTGGACGTGGACGCCACGAAGCTGGTCGAGCTGCGCGCCGAGCTCCAGGCCCAGGACCCCGCCACCGCGCCGGGACTCATGGCCCTGATCGCGCGGTTCGTGCTCGCCGGCCTGGCCCGCCACCCGGAGCTCGCCACCCGGATCGAGACCCTCGGGGACGGCAGCCAGGAGATCGTGCGCTTCGACGGCGTGAACCTGGGCTTCGCGGCGCAGACCGACCGCGGGCTCGTGGTGCCGAACATCCGCAGCGCGCACACCCTGAGCGCCCGCGGCCTCGACGCCGAGCTCCGGCGGCTCACCGAGCTCGCGCGCTCCGGCAGGGCCGGCCCCGCCGAGCTGTCCGGCTCCACGTTCACCCTCAACAACTACGGGGTGTTCGGCACGGACGGGGCCGCGGCGATCATCAACCATCCGGAGGTCGCGATCCTCGGGATCGGCCGGATCATCGACCGCCCGTGGGTGGTCGACGGGCAGCTGGCCGTCCGCAAGGTCACCCAGCTCTCCCTCGCGT
The DNA here is from genome assembly GCF_042879195.1 of Kocuria nitroreducens. NCBI lineage: Bacteria > Bacillati > Actinomycetota > Actinomycetes > Micrococcales > Micrococcaceae > Kocuria > Kocuria nitroreducens. The sequence continues at coordinate 82,312 of NZ_JBHZTC010000014.1, read as the reverse complement.
TCGACCACCGGGTGTGCGACGGCGGGGCCGCCGGCGGCTTCCTGCGCATGGTGGCCGACGCGGTGGAGAACCCGGTGTCGGTGCTCGCGGACCTCTAGCAGCCCACGGGCCCGCCGCCCGCGAGGCGTCGCGTTCTGCCGGTGCCCCTGGCCGCGTGCCGACAGAACGCGGCGACGGGTCCGGTGGCTCAGCGCTGGTCGGCCGGCGCGTCCCTGCGGGAGAGGTCGGGGTGGTGGCGGGTGCCGAGCAGGTGCGGGCCCAGGTCGGCGATCGTCTCGGCGCCCATCAGCTGCATGCTGATCCGCACCTCCTCGGCCAGCAGTTCGATCGCCCGCTCCACCCCCTGCTGTCCCCCGGCCATCAACCCGTAGAGGTAGGCCCGGCCGATGAGCACGAAGTCCGCTCCGGTGCACAGGGCGGTGATGACGTCGGCGCCGCTCATGACCCCGGAGTCCAGGATCAGCCCGACGCCCTCGCCCACCTCGTCCCGCACCTCGGGCAGCGCGTGCAGCGAGGCGGGGGCGCGGTCGAGCTGGCGGCCGCCGTGGTTGGAGACCACCAGCCCGTCGGCGCCGGCGGCCAGGGACTGCCGGGCGTCGTCCCGAGTGAGCACGCCCTTCACGAAGAGCTTCCCCGGCCACACGGCGCGGATCCACTCGAGGTCCTCGTAGGACAGGGTGGGATCGAACATCGAGTTCGTGATGGTGGGCAGGTCGGCGCTCGTGCCGGAGAGGGACGCGAACTTCAAGGAGTCCGTGGTCAGGAAGTTGAACCACCACTCGGGCCGGTAGGAGGCGTCGAGCACCGTCCGCGGCGTGAGCCTCGGCGGGATGACCATGCCGTTGCGCACGTCCCGCAGCCGCTGGCCCGCCACCGGGGTGTCCACGGTGACGAGCAGGGTGCCGTAGCCGCCGGCCGCGGCCCGCTCCAGCAGGTCCAGGGACCGGGCCCGGTCCTTCCACAGGTACAGCTGGAACCAGCGGGTGGCGCCCGGGCCGGCCGCGGCCACCTCCTCCAGCGAGCGGGTGCCCATGGTGGACAGCGTGAAGGGGATGCCGGCCTTCTCCGCCGCGCGGACGCCCCCGACCTCGCCCTCCGCGTGCATGAAGCGGGTGAAGCCGGTCGGGGCGATGCCGAACGGCAGCGCGGACCAGGACCCGGCGATCGGCGTGGACAGGTCCGGGGCGGCGATGCCGTGCAGGATCCGGGGCAGCAGCTCGACCGCGTCGAACGCTTCCCGCGAGCGCCGGTGGGTCAGCTCGCGCTGGGCGGCGCCGTCCACGTAGTCGAACGCCGGGCGCGGGGTGCGGCGGCGGGCGATCCGGCGCAGGTCCCAGAGGTCCGCGGCCCCGGCCAGCCGGGCCGCGCGGCGGTCGAGGGAGGGGGTCTCGAACTGCAGGAGCGGACGCAGCTCGGACCACTGGGGCAGGCGCCGTTCCATGGCCGATCTCCTCCGGTCGGGGTGTCCCCCACCACACTACGACGGAGATCCTGCCGCCGCGCGCCCGTGCACCGGGAGCGGTGCACCGTTCAGTCGGTCTCGGGACCCGCGCAGTACGGGCAGGCCGGCTCGACGTCGGACCGACGGTGCCGCCCGCCCCCGAGGGTCTGCGGCGCAGACCCTCGGTCGGAGACGTCGTCCGGGCGCGAGGAGGTCTGGGGGGAACGGGACGGGAGCAGGTCGACGGTCATGGTGCTGTCCTCCGGGAGGGGTGAGGGCGGGCGGGCGCTGCCCGGTCCCTCCAGTATCGGAGCCACCACCCGTGAGGAACAGCGATGATTTCCGACCCTGACCCGTCAGCCGGTCTGATGAGTGCGGCCGCGGTGGCCGGACCGGCCACGGGGCCTTGGCTCCCTGCCCCGGGGCGCGCTCCGCCCGCCGCCCGGGGTCAGAGCCCGGTGAGGACGTCGAGTGCGGTCCGCAGGCCCTGCTCCTCCCGGACCGCGCGCCCCACGCGCTGCGCCTGCTCCTGCCGGGCGAGGGCGTCGCCCACCGCGGGGACCAGGGCCCCCGGCGTCAGCCTCCGGCGCGGGATCGGGGCCGCGGCGACGCCGAGCCGGTGCAGCTGCCGGCCCCAGAAGGGCTGGTCGACGAGGAAGGGCACCACCACGGACGGGACACCCGCGCGGGCCACCGTGTGCGCCGTCCCCGCCCCGCCGTGGTGGACCGCCAGGGCGGCGTCCGGGAGCACGGCGTCCAGCGGCGCGGCCGGCACGACGAGCACGTCCTCGCCGCGGCGGTCCTCGGGCAGGGCCAGCCCGCCCCAGCCCGTGACCAGGAGGGTCCGCAGCCCGTGGGCGCGCGCGCCGTCCACGACCGTCCTCCCCCGCGCGGACGGGTCGCCGGCCGCCATGGAGCCGAAGGTCGCCACCAGGCACGGCCCGCCCCGGACGAACTCGGCCACCGCCGGGTCCGGGGCGGGCCCGCCCGTGCCGGGGTGCCAGGAGCCGGTCAGGTGCACCCTGGCCGGCCAGTCGGCGGGCCGGGGCAGCAGCTGCGGGCTGATCCCCATCAGCGTGGCGCGGGAGGCCGCGGGCGGCGACGCCGCCCGGCCGCCCGGCAGCTGCCGGCACGCGCGCTCGACGTCCCCCCGGAACAGCCGGGCGCCGCTGCGGGGCACCGCGTAGGTCGCCCGGTTGAACCGCCCGAGGTCCTTCAAGACCGTGGGTCCGCCCGGCGCGGAGAACTCCTGCGTGGGCGTCGCCACCGGCACGAACTCGGCCAGCGCGCGAGGAACGCCGAGGGCGTCCGCCACGGCCGGTGCGGTGAGGATCAGGGGGTGGTGCACGACCAGGTCCGGTCCGAACGCCAGGGTCTCCCGCACCGCCGCGGAGAGCATCCGCCGCATCCCCGGGGCGACCTCGGAGCGGAAGTGGCGCACCGCCGTCCACGGCGTGAGCCCGTGGGTCCGCACCAGCCGGTGGAAGTCCACGTCCAGGTTCACGGCGTCGACCCCGGAGAGGTCGGCCCCGGAGTTCTCCGGCACCCCCAGGCGGACCCGGTGGCCCCGTGCGGTGGCGTACCGGGCCAGCGCCAGGAAGGGCTCCACGTCGCCGCGGGTTCCGGAGGTCAGCAGCATCATGCGCACCCCCACAGTCTGCCCCGCGGCCGGCCCGAGCACGAACGGACCGGCTGCGGGCCGCGCCGGAGGCCCCGGACCCCACGTAGGGTGGGGTGCACCCGGGCTTTCCCGGTCACCCGTCGTCCGAGGAGGCCCTCCGTGCCCCAGGCGAGACCCGCCCCCGCGGTGCACCGGATCGTCCACATCTCGCGGCCGGTGCTCTGGGTCAACACCTTGGGCCCCGGTGTGGTGGGCATGTGGCTCGCCGGGTCGCTCTGGCAGTGGGAGGCCCTGCCGCTCCTGCTGTGGCTCACCCTCCCGTTCAACCTGCTGATCTACGGCGTCAACGACGTCTTCGACCAGGACACCGACGCCCTCAACCCGCGCAAGGGCTCGCTCGAGGGAGCCCGGATCGAGCCCTCCGAGGTCCGCGCGATCTGGACCTGGGTGCTCGTCACCAACGTGCCGTTCGTCGTCTGGTTCGTCCTGTCCCTGCCCCCGGCCGCCCTGGGGTGGATCGCGCTGTACGTCCTGGTCTTCGTGTTCTACTCGGCCCCACCCCTGCGCTTCAAGGCCCGGGCGTACCTCGACTCGCTGAGCAACGCCGCCTACGCGCTGCCGCTGGTCTTCGTCCCCTGCGCACTCGGGGCGGCTCCCGTGTGGCCCGCGGCGCTCGGCCTGATGGCCTGGAGCGTCGCCAAGCACGCGTTCGACGCCGTCCAGGACATCGAGGAGGACAGCGCGGTGGCCATCACCACCACGGCGGTCCGGCTGGGACCCCGCGGGACGGCCCTGTGGAGCGGTGGCTGGTGGGTCGCGTCCACGCTGGGCTTCGCGCTGGTCAGCCTCCTGGTGGCCGCGGTCAACGCGCTCATCGCGGGGTGGCTCGTGGTCTCCCTCCTGCGGGACCCGCGGCCCGAGACCGGTCATCGTCTCTACAGGCACTCCATCGCCTTCCCCTACGTCGCCGGCGCCGTGGCCGGTGTGCAGCTGACGGTGGCGCTGTTCTTCGGGCTGTACCCGTGAGCCGCGTCGTCGTCGTCGGCGGTGGCATCGGCGGGCTGACGTCGGCCGTCCTGCTCGGCCACGCCGGTCACCGCGTCACCCTGCTGGAGGCCGCCGAGCACCTCGGCGGCAAGAGCCGCCGCCTCGAGGCCGCGGGGCAGCGCCTGGACACCGGACCGTCCCTCTTCACCTTCCCCGGCGTCTGGGAGGAGCTCCTCCGCCGCCTGGACCGTCTGCGGGACGCCCGCACCGCACGCCCGGCGGCGCGGGCTCCCCGCGCCGCGGAGACGGCCGGGCTGGAGCTGGAGCGACTGCCCGCGGTCGGCACCTACTACTACCGGGGCACCCGGTGCGAGCTGCCCGTTCCGCCCGGGCACCCCTGGCACGCGGCGTGGAACCGCTTCGAGGCCGAGCACGGCGTGCTGGGCCCGGACATCACGCGGCTGCTGACCACCGATGTGCTGGACCGGGCGGCTTTTCCCGCGCTGGGCCGGCTCGGGAGGCTGTACGGGCGCAGGCTCACGACCCGCGACTACCTCGACAGCCTCACCTGGCTGCCGGAGGGCCTGCGCGAGGTCATCGCCATCCACACCCTCAACGCCGGTGTCGGCCCGGCCCGGACACCGGCCCTCTACGCGAGCATGCCCGCCGTGATGGCCCGGGACGGCGTCTGGATCCCCCGGGGCGGTGTCTACGAGCTCGTCGAGGCGCTCCAGCGCCTCGCCGTGGACGCCGGGGTCGAGCTCCGCACCGGTGAACCGGTCCGCTCCGTCACCCGCCGGCGCGTCCTCACGGACCGGGGCGCGTATCCGGCCGACGCCGTCGTGAGCGGGGTCGACGCCCACCGGCTGGACGGTCTGCTCGCGGGGCGCGCCGGGCGGGCCCCGCGCCGGCTCACTTGCTCGGCGATCGCGATCTACGCCGTGCTCGACTCCGAGCTGCCCGACGGGACGCCCCGGCACGGCGTCGTCCTGCCCGACCGCCCCGCCGACCTCTACGCCGACCTGGAGGCCGGCTCCGAGCCCGAGCAGACCATGGCCTTCGCGAACCACTACCCGGCGCACCCGGGCCACCCCAACAGCGCGGCCACGCTCGCCCTGCTGCTGACCGCGCCGGCCAACGGCAAGTCCTACGCCCTCGAGGACCCGTTCGTCGCGCGCGAGCTCGAGCGCACGGCGCGGGTGCTCGGGCTGCCCGGACCGATCACGGACCGGTTCCGGAGCACGGAGATCCTGGACCCCGCGTACTTCGCCGCGCACGGGTCGGAGGGCGGGGCGCTGTACGGGGCGGTGCGGCCGTCGTGGCGCAGCGGACCGTTCCACGCCCCGGCCCACACCAGTCCGCTGCGGCCGTGGCTGTGGCGGGTGGGCGCGTCCGTCCACCCAGGCGGCGGACTGCCCGCGGTGCTGGGCGGCGCCATGATCTCGACCGAGAAGCTGCTGAAGCGCCTCGGATAGGACGGGACCCCCCCCGGCAGGGCGGCCGGCACGGTCCGGTCGGCCGGTCAGCGGGCGAGCTCCCACGCCCGCATCAGCAGCAGCGTCACGAGGAACCCGGTGAGGTAGTTGAGCCACAGGAACCGCCGCCAGCCCCGGTTGGCGCGCTCGCAGCCGGCGTCCGTAATGGTCAGGTGCGGCACGACGTTGGCGAGGTAGGGCAGCACCAGGAAGGACGCCACCGGCCCGGGCCAGGGGGTGAGCAGCAGGAGCACCCCGGCGGCGAGGTAGAACGCCGCAGCGGCCCACACCGTGGGGCGGGCGCCCAGGACCGTCGCGATCGAGCGCAGCCCGGCCTCCCGGTCCGCCTGGACGTCCTGCACGGCCCCGAACGCCTGCGAGGCCATCGACCACAGGAAGAACCCGGTGCACAGGGCCACGAGGCCCGCCGACCAGTCCGCTCCGGCGAGCACGAGGCCGTAGACCGCCGGGGACACGAAGTGGGTGGCGGAGGTCGCCGAGTCCAGGAACGGGACCTCCTTGAAGCGCAGCCCCCCGAGGCTGTAGGCCGCCACCGCGAACAGGCTCACCCCGAGCACTCCCGCCGCGGCGGCCCCGCCCGCCGGGACCAGGTACGCCAGGAACGGCAGGGCCGACAGCACCGAGCCCACGAGGACCATCCGGTGCTCCGACCGGTCCACGAGCGCGCCCTCGACACCGCCCTTGCGGGGGTTGCGGAGATCGGACTCGTAGTCGAAGACGTCGTTGATCCCGTACATCAGGAGGTTGTACGGGAAGAGGAAGAAGATCGTCCCCACCACGAGGGGCAGGTCCACCCGACCGGTCGCCAGGACGTAGGCCGCCGCGAAGGGGTAGGCGGTGTTGACCCAGGAGACCGGCCGGGAGGTCACCACGAGGGTCCGCACGGTGGCCGTGAGCCGGCCGCGCTCGGCCAGCCCCCACCACAGCGAGGGCAGCAGCAGCAGCGCCGCCAGCGGGTACGCGAAGTCCTCGACCGGCACGAGACCGATCCGCAGCTCCGTGATGTGCCCGGCCCCGTAGTCGAAGAACCCGGCGGCGATCATGAGGTTGTCGAACACGACCGTCAGCACCGCGAGCACCGCGAAGGAGATCCCGAGCACGGCCAGGGCCCGGCGCCGCGGCGGCGCCGGCGAGGGCCTGCGGACCAGCAGGGTGGCCGGGGCCAGGGCGAGCGCGAGGAAGACGGGGATGACGAGGGCGTAGGTCACGGCTCGTCCGCCTGCCCGCGGCCCGGCTCGGCCGCGGCGGAGCGGCGCGCCAGCACCTTCTCCGTGAGCCGGACCAGGTTCATGGTCAGGTAGCAGAGGAACACGAGGAACACGACCTCCTCGACGGGGATCTGCGGGGCGACCATCCAGCCGGTCGCCCAGGCGCTCCGGCTGTGCAGGAAGATGCCCAGACCGATCCCGGCGACGTCCCACGCGAGGAAGAACACCAGGCCCGCGAGCAGCACGAGGGCCGCCCGGCGGGGGTCCTGGGCGAAGAACAGCCTCTCCCGCACGTCGAGGAGCACCATCCCGGCCAGGCTGAACAGCAGGAAGCCGAGGTACACGAAGCTCATCCGCGCGGCACCAGGGGTTCGGCCAGCGGTCCGGTGGAGGTGTCCCCGCGCAGGTCCTTGAGCAGGATCTCCGCGCTGATCAGGCACATCGGCAGGCCGATGCCGGGGATGGTCGAGGCCCCGCAGTAGTGCAGACCGGCGACCTTCCGGCTGCGGTTGGCGCCCCGGAAGAACGCGGACTGCTTGAGCACGTGGGCCGGCCCCAGCACGTTGCCGCGCCAGGAGTTGAAGTCCCGCCGGAAGTCCTCCGGTCCCACGGTGTGGCGCACCACGATGCGCTCCCGCAGGTCCGGCGCCCCGGCCCACGCCGCGACCTGGTCGATCACCCGGTCCGCGACGGCCTCGACCCGGGGGGAGCCGGTGCCGTCCGGTCCGCCCGCGCCCAGCGCGGGGTCGGCAGGGACCGGGATCAGCACGAAGAGGTTCTCGTGCCCGTCCGGGGCCACACCGGGGTCGCTCGCCGAGGGCTTGCAGACGTAGACGGACGCGGGGTCCGGGATGCTCGTGGGCTCCTCGAAGATGGCTCGGAAGTTCGTGTCCCAGTCCTCGCTGAAGAACAGGCTGTGGTGCGGCAGCTGGGGCAGCTCCCCCCGCACCCCGAGCATCACGAGCACCGCGCCGGGGCCGGTCTGGCGCTTGTCCCAGTACCGCTGCGGGTAGCTCTGCAGCTCGCGCGGGAGCAGCGCGGTCTCGGTGTGGTGCAGGTCCGCGGCCGAGACGACGACGTCCGCCGCGAGCTCGTGCTCGGCCCCGTCCGCGTCCCGCCACACCACGCCGGTGGCCCGGACCGGGCCGTCGGCGGCCGGGGAGGTGCTGATCCGCACCACGTCCGCTCCGGTCCGGATCCGTGCCCCGTGGGCGAGGGCGAGCCGTTCGACGGCCGCGACGACCCGGCGGAACCCGCCCTGCGGGTACTGCACGGAGTCCGTGAGGTCCATGTGGCTCATGAGGTGGTACAGCGACGGCGTCATCCGGGGCGCGCTGGCCAGGAAGACGGCCGGGTAGCCGAGCACCTGCCGCAGCCGCGTGTCCTGCACGGTGGCGGCCGCGAAGTCGTGCAGCGAGCCGGTCAGGTGGCGGGCGAGCTCGGGCAGGCCCCGCACGACCGGCCGGGTGAGCAGCGGCGTGAACGAGGCGTAGGAGGTGTAGAGGAAGTGGTCGACGGCGAGGTCGTAGGTCCGCTTCGCCGAGGCCAGGTACGCGCGGATCCGCGCGCCCGCGCCGGGCTCCACCGACTCGAACAGCGCCACGGTGTCCTCGAGGTCCGATCGGATGTCGATCGGCTGCTCGTAGCGCTCGCCCCAGACCCGGTACGCGGGGTCCAGGCGGAGCAGCTCGAGCTCCTCGGCGGCGCTGGAGCCCATGAGCCGGAAGAAGTGGTCGAAGACCTCGGGCATGAGGTACCAGGAGGGTCCGGTGTCGAAGCGGAAGCCGTCACGCTCGAGCCGCCCGGCGCGCCCGCCCGTCGTCGTCCCGCGCTCGAGGACGGTCACGTCCCAGCCGTCCTTCGCGAGCAGGCCCGCGGCGGCGAGCCCGGCGATCCCGGCCCCCACCACCACGGCGTGCCGCCCCCGGGGCCCGGTGGGGCGACGGCGGGTGCGCGCCTTGGCCACGGCGGCCGCGGCGAGCCCGGCCTTGCGCGGGTTCGGCACGCGGATCCGGGAGCTCAGCAGCTCCCGGGCGGGGGTGGCGCGGATCCGCACGGACAGCTCCCGGAACAGGTCGTGGGCGGTGAGGACGGCGGCGCGGGAGGACCCGGGGAGGTCGTCGATCACCGCGCGGGCGGCCGCGAGGTCGGCGTCGATGTCGTCGAGGAGGCGGTTCTTCTCGGTCTCCGAGAACTCCCCGGGCTCCACGCCGGGGAAGTACACGCGGCCGAGCTGCCCGTAGTCCTCGGCCAGGTCGCGCAGGAAGTTGACCTTCTGGAACGCCGCGCCCAGCCGGCGGGCCCCCGCCACGAGCTGTGCCCGGCGCTGCTCGGGCATGGGACGGCCGGCCAGGAAGACCTGCAGGCACATCAGCCCCACGACCTCGGCCGAGCCGTACACGTACTCGTCGAGGGAGTCGGCGCTGTGCCGGTCCTCGCTGAGGTCGGCGCGCATCGACGCGAAGAACGGGCGGACGAAGTCGGGGCCGATCCCCGCGTGGCGCGCCGTGCGGGCGAAGGCGTGCACCACGAGGTTGCTGCTGAAGCCCCGCTCGATCGCCCCGTACGTCTCCTCCTCGAGGCCGTCCAGCAGCTCCCTCGACCCCTGGGCGGGGACACCGGCGCCGGCGCTGGCGCCGTCGACGATCTCGTCGGCGATCCGCACCAGGGCGTACACGGCGTAGACGTGCGGGCGGATCTCCGGGCCCAGCAGCCGGCAGGCGAGGCCGAAGGACGTGGAGTAGCGGCGGATGACGGTCGCGGCGGCCTGCCGGGCGGTGTCGTCGTACCGGGCGGCGGCCTCGGCCGGTGACCCGGTGTGCTGGGCGGCGGTCACCGGATGCGCTCCGTGGCCCCGGCCACGATGCCGCGCAGGTCGTGCTCGAGGGACGCGGGCAGCCCCGCGGTGTCGAGCAGGGCCTGGGCCTCGTCCGCGCACTCGGCGACCATGTCCTCGACCTCCTGCCGCGCCCCGCACTGCTCCAGCAGGTCGCGGGCCCGCAAGGCCTGCTCGCTGCTGATCTCGTGGCGGCCCAGGATCGCGTCGAGCTCCTCGCCGGCGGGCGTGCGCTGCGCGGCGGCGACGAGCATGGTCCGCTTGCCCTCCCGCAGGTCGCTGACCGCGGACTTGCCCGTGGCCTCCGGGTCCCCGAAGACGCCGAGCAGGTCGTCCACCAGCTGGTAGGCGGTGCCCACGGTCCGGCCCAGGCGCCCGAGCACCTCCACGTCCCCGTCGGGGGCGCCGCCGAGCACCCCCCCGGCCTGGAGGGGGGTCTCGAAGGAGTAGACCGCGGTCTTCAGGCGCGTGGCCGCGAGGATCTGCTCGCGGCCGGGGCGGGCCCCGGGCAGCGTGTGGTCGACGTCGAGCAGCTCGCCCGCGGCCGAGGAGAACAGGGCGGCGTCGAGCAGGTCGAGCAGACGGGGCAGCCGCTCGGGCGAGAGCCCGGAGCGGGCCACGAGCCGGTACGCGCCGGCCAGGGCGAGGTCCCCGGCGATGACGCCCACGCTCGCGCCGTACTGGCGGGCCTGGTCAGGCCCGGAGCCCGACGCGAACGCCCGGGAGGCCGCGGCGGCGTTGATGGTGGGCTGGTGCCGGCGCTGCTCGTCCTGGTCGATGACGTCGTCGTGCACGATGAGGGCGGTGTGCAGCAGCTCGAACGCCGCGCCGACGGACTCGACCACGGGCTCCGGCTCGGGCGCGGGATAGGCGCCGGCCGTGAGACGCACGAGGTGCGGACGGATCTGCTTGCCGCCGGAGCTGAGCCGGGCGACCTCGCCCCACAGCCGGGCGAACCCGGCGTCGACGGCCTCCGCGCGGCCGGTGGCCTCGGCGAGGAACTCCTCCAGGACGGGCGCCCGGCCAGGCTCACTCCCGCCACCGTGCCCGGTCCGCGTCCCGGTGCCCGGACGAGCGCTCGAGAAGGGCGATTCGCGCGAGAAGACCGTCACCATTCCCCCATTCCACCACAGTCCTTCGAAAACCGAATCAATCAATCGCGTCACGCCGTGCGCGGAGCCGCCCCGGGTCCCTCCGGAGCCGTCCCGGGCGGGACCGGCGCCCCCGGCGCCGCCCCGTTCCCGGTCGCGCCCTCCCCCGCTCGGTGGCCGGCCCGGCGGACCGCCTCGGTGAGCTGGGGCAGTCGCCGCCGCAGGACGTCGACCTCCTCGTCGGTGCAGTCGTCGAGCACCGCGAGGACCTCCTCCCCCATGGCCGAGAACATCTGGCGGCCGGAGCGGTAGGCGTGCTCGGTGGCCTGGAGGCTGACCTCCCGGCGGTCGCGGGGATCGACGGCGCGCACCAGGTGTCCCGCGGCGACCAGCCGCTTGATGACCGTTGTGGTCGCCGAGCCGCTCAGCACGAGCCGGCGGGCGATGTCCCCTGCGCGGATCGGCCGGCCGGCGCGGTTGGCCTGCATGACCTCGTTGAGGGCGTGGACGTCCTTGTGCGCCAGGCCGAAGCGGCGGCGGACCTGGTCCGCGTAGCGCTCGGCCTCGGTGCTGAACTGCTGCAGCAGGAAGAGCACGTCGAATCCCCGCCGCCCCTGGTGTGCGCTGCCGCCCGGCGCCCGGCCCGGCACCGCGGCGCCGGGCGTGCTGATCGTGCCCTCGTCGGACTGCATGTGCCGATTCTAGGGGTCGGGCACGAGAGAATGGGGCCATGACGGAGCGCAGAGACCAGACCGGACCGGACGTCCCGTCGGCGGAGGCAGCCGGTGGCGCCCCGGCGGTGTCCGTCGTCGTGCCGGCGCGCGACGACGCCGTGCACCTCGCGCGGTGCCTGCGGCTGCTCGCCGCGCAGACCCGGCCGCCGGACGAGATCGTGGTGGTGGACAACGCCTCGAGCGACGACACCGCCGACGTCGCCCGCGCCGCCGGGGCCCGCGTGGTGTTCGAGCCCGTGCGGGGCATTCCGCCCGCCGCCGCCGCCGGCTACGACGCCGCCCGGGGGGACGTGGTGGTCCGCTGCGACGCGGACAGCCTTCCCGGCCCGGAGTGGATCGCCGGGCTGCTCGCGGCCCTCGCGTCGCGCCCGGACGTGGTCGCCGTGGCCGGCCCGGGCCGCTTCCGCGGCCTTCCTCCCGGTGTCGACCGGCTGCTGTCCTCGCTGTACGTCGGCCTGTACGTGCTCACCACGGCCGCCGCGCTGGCCCATCCCCCCCTGTTCGGCACCAACATGGCGATGCGCCGGTCCTGGTGGCTCGAGGTCCGGGACCGCGTCCACCGCGACGACCCGGAGCTGCACGACGACTTCGACCTCAGCTTCCGGCTGGACCCCGCCCACCGGATCCTCTTCCGGCCCGGCCTGTCCGTGGGGATGTCCCCCCGGGCGCTGCGGGGCGGGCGCCCCGCCGTCCGCCGGCTGGCGCGCGCCTTCCGCACGATCCGGCTCAACTGGGCCGACGAGCGCCCGTGGGAGCGGTGGCAGGCACGCCTGGGGCACCGGCTGCGCGGGGGCGGCGCATGAGCCGGCTCGCCCTGGCGGTGCGGTGGCTCGGCCCCCCCTCCGTGCTGCTCACCGCCCTGTTCTTCGACGCCGTGGGCGCCTCCGTGATGATGCTCGTGTGCCTGGCCATCACCATCACGTGGCGGGCCCGGCTGCCCGCGGCCCTGGAGATCACCACGGACCTGACGCTGCTGCTCGCGGCCTGGAGCTCCGTGTTCCTGCTCTACGAGAGGTACGAGCACTGGGACCTGGTCATCCACTTCGCGGCCACCGCGGTGCTGGCCGAGCTCGCGATCCGCGCCCTCGAGCGCTGGGCCCGGCTCTCGTCCCCCGGCCCGGTGTCCCACGTGATCGTGGTCAGCTCCCTGGGCGCGGCGCTGGCCCTCGTGTGGGAGTACCTCGAGTTCGCCGGCTACTACCTCGTGGACCCCCAGGTGAACGTGGGGTACCTGGACACCATGGGCGATCTGGCCGCCGGCCACGCGGGCGCGGTGGTCGCCGGGATCCTCGGCACCTGGGCCCGGCAGTGGGCGGACGCGTCCGGCGGCACCCGGGCGCACGGGGACACCGCCGGACGCCCGGACCGCGCCGGTCACCGGAACGCCACGGGGAATCCGTCCGCCACCGGACGTCCGGACACCACCGAGAAGAAGGACTGACCCATGCTCTGGACGAACCTGCTCAGGACCACCCTGCAGACGGGGGCGGCCGCCGCCGCCGGCACCGCGGCCTCCGCCGGGGTGGACAGCCCGTGGTACCGGGACCTGCGGAAACCGGATCTGCAGCCGCCGGCCGCCGTGTTCCCCGTCGTGTGGACCGCGCTCTACGCGGTCCTCGCGGTGACCTCGGCCGCCGTGCTCACCGAGCTGCAGCGGCAGACCCGCCCGGGGCTGCACCGCCGCGGCCCGCGGGTGCGGACCATCCGGGGCCCGGTGCGCACCCCGTCCGAGGCGGCACGGCGCGAGCGCGGCTACCGCCGGGCCCTCGCGCTGAACCTCGCCCTCAACGCGGGGTGGAGCTGGGTCTTCTTCACGAAGCACGACACCGCCCTGGCCGCGGCCACGGCCGCGGCGCTGACCGCCAGCACCGCCGATCTCGCCCGCCGGGCGGCGCAGGCACGGCCGCTTCTCGGCGCCGCGCTGCTCCCCTACGTGGGCTGGTGCGGCTTCGCCACCGTCCTGAGCGCCCGCATCCACCGGCTCAACGGCTGAGCCGGTGGATGCCGTCCGCCCGGACCCGCTCACCGGTAGGAGATCGTGATCCCTCCGTGCCGGTAGCCGATCGATCCGCCCTGGAAGCGCTGGACGACCGAGTCCCCGGAGCGGTGCTCCGAGGTCACCGGGTAGCCCAGACGGCCGTGCTCGCCCCGGAGGTCGGCGTAGGCCCGTCCGATCGCCCCGCGCACGGGCTGCGCACCGGTGGCGGGTGACCACAGGATCCTGCCCCGCTCGAAGGCCTGGTGGGCCCCGCCGCCGACCAGGCCGCCGCGCTCGCCGCCCAGCGGGTACCCGAGCGGACCCGTCTCCCCGCCCAGCGCCGCCCAGCGCGAGCCGATGGCGCCGCGCACGGCGGCCGCTCCGGTCCCGGCGCTCCAGACGATCGTGCCCCGCTGGAAGAGCTGGTGGACGCCGCCGGCGCCGTTGCTCGTCTCCCCGGTCCGGGGGTAGCCGAGGAGGCCGTTGACGCCGCCGGACCGCTTCCACGTGCTCCGCACACTGCCGTGCACCCACCTGGCGCCCGAGTCCGGGCTCCAGTAGATGGCGCCGCGCTCGAACTCCTGGTAGCAGCCGTCCTGGGCGAGTCCGCACCGTTCGTGCGAGCGCGGCGCCCCGGTGGACGTGCCGATCCGGGCGTGGAGCGCGCCGATGGCGCCCTGCGTGGTGTAGCCCTCCTGGAGCGTGGCCCGGGCGACGGCGGCCCTCGGGTGCACGAGCCCGGCGCCGCAGCCGCCCGTGCAGTGTCCGGGCAGGGGCCGGGCCGTGGCGACCAGGACCTCCTTGACCTGGGCCGGCGAGAGGGACGGGTCCGCCTCGCGGACCAGTGCCACAATCCCTGCGACCGTGGGGCTGGCCATCGAGGTGCCGTACTTGTAGGAGTAGCTGCCGCCGCCGGGCCGGGCGCTCCCGGCGTTGGCGGTGGACAGGATCTGCCGGGAGGGGTCCCCGCCCGGGGCGGCCAGCGTGACCCTGCCCCAGTTGGAGTACCCGGCGCGGGCGCCGTGGGCGGTGGTGGACGCCACGGTGATCACCCCCCGGCAGTTGGCCGGGGACTCCATCCGGGCGTCCCGGTTGTTGTTGCCCGCGGCCACGACCACGCTCGCCCCGCGGGACAGCGCCCGGTCGATCCCGTCCTGCAGGACGGCCGGGCACGCGCTGGACAGGAAGCCGAGGCTGAGGTTCACCACGGTCGCCGGGTGGGAGTTCGCCGGAACGGCGTCGCCGGCGTCGCCGGCGGCCCAGGCGATCGCCACGGCGATGTCGGACACGTACCCGTCCCCGCAGGCCCCGAGGGCGCGCACCGGCAGGAGCTTCGCGCCGTGGGCGACACCGGCCACGCCGGTCGCGTTGTGGCCCCGCGCCGCCGCGATGCCAGCCGTGTGCGTGCCGTGCCAGGAGGAGGACCTGGCGGCGGAACCGGACCCGCACTCGCCGAGGCCGGCGTAGTCCCCCTCGTCCTGCGGGTCCGGGTCCCAGCCGTCGCCGTCGCGGGAGTGGCCCGCCTGCACGCCGCCGGCGTGCAGGGAGACGAAGTCGTGGCCGGGCAGGACGTTGGCGTCCAGGTCGGGGTGGGACGTGATCCCGGTGTCGACGACCGCGATGGTCTGGCCGCTGCCGGTCGCCCGGTCCCACGCGCTGGGCAGGTCGAGGCCGGCCGCCGTGGGCTGGAGGTTCCACTGCGACGTCGCGTAGTAGGGGTCGTCGGGCACCGCGGCGATGCTCACGAGATGGTCCGGCTCGGCGTACTCGACGGCCGGGTCCTGCTCGAGGGCGGCGGTCAGGAGCTCGAGCTCCTCCGCGTCGAGGAGCTCGTCCGCCGCCACGACCTTGGCCGAGTCCACGGTCTCGCTGATCTCGTCCAGCAGGGGCGCCGCCTCCTCGCGCTCGCCCGCCGCCGCCGCGCCCCGTGGCACGATGCGCTGCGCGGCCTCCGCGTAGACGCGCTCGCGGGTCCCCGGGGCGGGCTCCGCGCCGTCCTTGAACTTCACGATCACCCGGTCGGTCGCCCCGGGGCTCCGGGGCCCGTCGGCCGCGCGCGCGTGCGCGGCCGACCCGGTGGTCTCCGCGGGGGGCCGGGCCGCCGCGGGTGCCGCGGCACCGACCAAAGTCAGGACCAGGGCGGCCGCCAGGGCGCGGCCGTGGAAGGACGTCATGGACTCTCCAGCCGGTGGGGGGTGCAGCGCGCAGCGGGGAGCTGCAGCGCACCGACCACGGAAGGCGGGGAGTCGGCGCCGCTGCGCTCAGCGTACGGATCGGTTGCTTTTGTTACCGAATGGGAAGATCCAGGGCTGCCACCGGGCCCGGGGCGCGTCCCGGAGGAACCTCCCCGGGACGACGGCGGCGCCGCCCACCCCGGGGAGGTGGACGGCGCCGCCGGGCGGACCGGGGAGTCAGGGCGTGGTGGAGGGCTCCCACCACTGGGCCGGCAGGATCTGCTGCCAGCGGGCGCCGAGTCCGTCGTTCCAGAGGATCCACCCGTTGGCGAACTCCTGGAAGCAGGGCGTGCCGCCCAGGGCGCACAGCTCCCGGGAGCGGGCCTCGCCGGTGGTCGCGCTGGTCTTCCGGTGCAGAGCCCCGATGCTGCCCCGGGTGGTGAAGGGCTCGCCGCCCTGCACCGCGACGAGCGCGGAGACCGGGTCCACGATGCCGGCGCCGCACCCGGGAGCGCACCCGCCGGGGGCCTGCCGGGCCGTGGAGGTCAGGGCGTCCTGGAGGCCCGCCGCACCCAGCCCCGGCGAGACCTCGCGGAGCAGCGCCACGGTGCCGGAGACGGCCGGCGCCGCCATGGACGTGCCGTTGCGCTCCGTGTACGTGGGCGCACCGAGGGCCTGGGCCCCGTCATTGCCGGTCGAGAGGATCTGCGCGTAGGGGTCCCCGCCCGGGGCCGCGAGCGTGACCGAGCCGAAGTTGGAGTAGGGGGCCAGGGCACCTGCGACGTCCGTCGCGGCGACCGAGATCACGCCGGCACAGTTGGCCGGGGCGGACTGCGCGGCGTCCACGCCCTGGTTGCCCGCGGCCACGACCACGGGGATCCCCCGGGTCAGGGCCTCGTTGATCGCGGACTGCAGCACCGCGGGGCACTCGCCCGGAACGCCGAGGCTCAGGTTGATGACCGTGGCGGGGTTCGGGTTGGTGACGGCGCCGGCCACCGGGGCGCCGGCGGCCCACCGGACGCCGGCTGCGACGTCGGTGATGTACCCCTGGCTGCAGGCGCCCACGGCGCGCACGGGGAGGATCTTCGCGTCCGGGGCCACCCCCGCGACGCCCAGGCCGTTGTTCGCGGCGGCCGCGGCGATGCCGGCCGTGTGGGTGCCGTGCCAGGTGGACTCCGGGGGCATGGGGCTGCTGGGGCACAGCACGGCATCGGGGTGGTCGCCCATGTCGGTCGGGTCCGGGTCCCACCCGTCGCCGTCCCGGCCGTTCTGGGCCGTGGAGACGAAGTCGTAGCCGGGCAGGACGTTGGCGTCCAGGTCGGGGTGGGAGGTGATGCCCGTGTCCACGATGGCGATGGTCTGCCCGGCGCCGGTGGCCCGGTCCCACGCGAGGGGCATGCCCAGGCCGGCCGGGTCGTCCCACAGGCTCCACTGCAGCGTGGCGTAGGACGGGTCGTTCGGCACGGCGGTGGTGGTCGCCAGGAGGTCCGGTTCCGCGTACTCCACGGCGGGGTCCTGCTCCAGGGCGGTGATCAGCGCATCGAGCTCGGCACCGGCCAGCATCCCGTCGGTGCGCACCACCTGCGCGCCGTCCGCGGTGGCCGTGGTCTCCACGAGCCCGGCGTCCCCGGACCGGTCGGCAGCCTGGGCGTACACGACGTCGCGGGAGTCCTCGGGGACGGTGCCCTCCCTGAACTTCACGACGAAGCGGTCGGTCGCCGTCACCGTTCCCGTTCCGGGACCAGCACCGGGATCGGCGGCGGCGGCTTCCGGGACCGGCTGCGCGGCCGGGGCCGCGGGCGCCGCGACCCCGGTCTCCGCCGCGGCGGAGCCGAGGGGGACGAGGGCGAGGGCGGTCGCGAGCGCGAGGAAGGCGGTGGTGCTGCGGGTGGTCGTCAAAGATTACTCCGGCCGTCGGGACGGGAGGCGGCAGGGTGCGCACAGCCCACCCCCCGATGGACTGGAGCGAGAGCGGTCCCCTGCGGAAACGGAGCCCCCACTCCTGTGCTCTGCCCAGCGTAGGGAGGATGTGCGTGTGTGACCGAATGCGAACCCTGCGCCCCGGGGCAGGCGGGCGCCACGCGCCGGGAGGCGGGCGCTCAGCTCGCCCGGGCGATGCGCAGGGCTCCGGTGATCAGGGGGACCTGCAGCGGGAGCCGCACGAGCGTCACGGCCCGCCGCGCCGGGGAGCCCCGGCGGGCGCGCCAGGCCATGGTGGCGTTGCCCGGCCACACGCCCACGAAGAGGGCCGCCGCGGCCCAGCCGCCGGCGCGGCGGGTGCCGGGGTGGAGCAGCATCGCCCCGACACCGAGCTCCGCCACCCCGGAGCCCAGCGTCCAGGTCCGGGGCGACCCCGGCAGCGACCGGGGGACCAGCTCGTCGAACGGTGCGGGCCGGGCGAGGTGGAGCACGCCCGTCCCGCACAGAACCAGGCCCATGCGCAGGGCGCCTGCCGCCACCGCAGCGGAGCGGGCGCCGCGGGGATCCGCGCCGGTGAGGAGCCGCAGGGGACGACAGGGCATGGAGCCAGGGTACCCGGCGGGACGTGCCGCGACGTGACGAACGGCACAGGGAGCCCCCGGCATAGACCCGCACCCTTCTTTGTTGACACGTACATCAACGTTACCGTGCTCCCGGAAGGACCTCCCATGGCTCCCGAGACCCTGCAGGACCAGCTCACCCTCGACACCTTCGCCGCCGACCTGCTCTTCCGCGAGGCCCGCACGGCCTCCGAGTTCCTCGACGAGCCCGTGGCCGACGAGCAGCTGCGCGCGGCCTTCGAGCTCGCCAGGATGGGCCCCACCGCCATGAACATCCAGCCGCTGCGCGTGACGTGGATCCGTTCCGCGGAGGCCCGGGAGCGACTGCTCCCCCACATGGCCGAGGGCAACCGCGCGAAGACCGCCGCCGCGCCCGTCGTCGCGGTGCTCAGCTACGACCTCGGCTGGCACGAGCACCTGCCCGTCGTCTTCCCGCCCGCCGCCGGCAAGCAGGAGATGTTCGCCGGCGACGAGGAGCTGCGCGAGCGGTGGGGCCGGGACAACGCCCACCTGCAGGCCGGGTACTTCGTGCTGGCCGTGCGCGCCGTGGGCCTGGCCGCGGGTCCCATGGGCGGTTTCGACGCCCCCGGGGTGGACGCCGAGTTCCACGCCGGGACGAACCTGCGCTCGCTCATGGTCGTGAACATCGGCACCCCCGCCGCCCCGCGCCACGACCGGCTGCCGCGCCTGGACTTCGACACCGCGACCACCACTGTCTGAGTCCCTCCCGGGCGGACCCGCCGTGCGCGGGTCCGCCCGGCCCCCGCGCGCCCTCCGTGGCACCTGTCGGCCCGAGGACGGATACTGGACGGGATGACGCCCGCACTTCTGTCCCTCGGCACGGCCCTCCCGCCGCACGTGCTCGAGCAGACCGACGCCCAGGACCTCTACCAGGCCCAGCCCGGCACCGACCGGCTCAACGCCCGGCTGCTGCGCACGGTGTTCGGCGCCTCCGGGGTGGAGCGGCGGCACACGGTGCTGTCCGAGCTGGTCGAGGACGACGCCCGCACCGGATCCCCGTACATCACCACGGACGGCCGGTTCCTGGCTCCCCTGACCGGCGTGCGGAACCGGACCTACGTGGAGCGGGCCCCGGCGCTCTTCGCCGAGGCCGCCCGGGACGCCCTCGAGCGCTGCCCCGGGCTCGACCCCGCAGCCGTCACCGACGTGGTGACCGTCTCCTGCACCGGCTTCTTCGCCCCGGGCCCCGACTACCAGCTGGTCCGGGACCTCGGCCTCGACCCGGCCGTCCGGCGCGCGCACATCGGCTTCATGGGCTGCCACGGCGGGCTGATCGGGCTGCGCCAGGCCGCGGCCATCGCCACGGCGGACCCGGACGCCGTCGTCCTGCTGGTGGCCGTGGAGCTGTGCACGCTGCACCTGCGCCCGGCCCGGGACACCGACGCCATCCGGGGGGCCGCCCTCTTCGCCGACGGCGCGGCGGCGGCCGTGGTCAGCGCGAGGTCGCCCGAGGGCGTGACCCCGCTGCTGGAGCTCGACAGGTTCCGCACCCTCGTGATCCCCGACGGCGAGGACGCCATGGCCTGGACCATCGGCGACGCCGGGTTCGAGATGATCCTCGGCGCCGCGGTGCCCCAGGTCCTCGAGGACAACATCCACACCGCCCTGGAGGCCCTCCTGGACGGACCGGAGGGGGCCGTGGACCGGGACAGCATCACCGACTGGGCCCTCCACCCAGGCGGCCGGGGCATCCTCGACAAGCTCGAGCACACCCTGGGGCTGCCGCCCGAGGCGCTGCGGGAGTCCCGCGACGTCCTCGCGACGCGCGGCAACATGAGCAGCGTGACCGTCCTGCACGTGCTGCGCCAGGTGATCGACGCGGCGCCCACGGACGAGGCCCGCACCGTCTGCGCCCTGGCGTTCGGGCCGGGACTGACCGTAGAGTCGGCGCTGTTCACGATCCCCGCCCGGGCCGCGGCACCGGCCGCGGAGCTCGATCCCGCCGCGGCCGTCCCGATCCGCTAGGAGGTTCCCGTGGACCACGACGTCGTCGTCGTCGGCGCCGGGCTCGCCGGCCTGCAGTGCGCCCACCTGCTCGAGCAGCACGGACTGGACGTGGTGGTCCTGGAGGCCTCGGACGGGGTCGGGGGCCGGATCCGCACCGACACGGTCGACGGCTTCCGCTGCGACCGCGGGTTCCAGGTGCTCAACCCCGCCTACACCGAGCTGCGCCGCAGCGTGGACGTCGCGGCCCTGGAGATCCAGAAGTTCGACGCCGCGGCCGGAGTCCGGCGCGGCAACGGCATCGACGTCCTCGCCGATCCCCGGCGAGTCCCCGGCCATCTGCCGGGGACGCTGCGCAGCCCGCTGGTGGAGCTGCGGCGACTGCCCGCCCTGGCGGCCTGGCTCACCCCGGGACTGGACCCCCGCGCACGGCGCCAGGAGCAGCGGGACCAGGCCTGGCACGAGTCGCTCGACGCCGCGGGGGTGCGAGGACCGCTGCGGGACCTGGTGCTCGAGCCGTTCCTGGCGGGCGTGATCCTCGAGGACGAGGGCCGCACCTCGGCCGCCTTCGTGCGCGAGCTCGTCGGCTGGTTCCTGCTCGGCACGCCGGGCCTGCCGACCGGGGGCATGGGGGCACTCCCCGCCTGGGTCCACGACGGGCTCCGGGCCCCGGCCGTCCTCGGCACCCGTGTGGACGCGGTGGAGCGCACCGGGAAGGGGTGGACCGTGGGCGCCGGCGACGCCGCCTGGCAGGCGTCCTCCGTGGTCGTGGCCACCGAGGGCCCGGCGGCCGCCCGGATCCTGGACCTGCCGGACACCCCCATGAAGGGCGAGGCGACCTGGTGGTTCGCGGCGGCGTCCGCGCCCTCGGAGCTCGGGTGCCTGGTCCTGCCCGGCGAGTCCGCCGGACCGCTCATCGACACGGCCGTGGTCAGCAACGCCGCCCCCAGCTACGCCCCGGACGGCCGGGCGCTGATCCAGGCGACCTCGCTCCTGCCGCGGGGCGCCGAGCTCCCCACCGAGGCCGACGTGCGCCGGCAGCTGAGCACGATCTGGTCCGCCGACGCCTCCGCCTGGGACCTGCTGACGGTGCACGAGGTGCGCCAGGCGCTGCCGGAGCAGCCGCCCGGGCTCGCGACCGACCGGCCCGCCGTCCTCGGCGAGGGCCTGTACGTGTGCGGCGACCACCGCACCGACGGCTCGACCCAGGGCGCCCTGCGCTCCGGGCGCCGCGCCGCCGAGGCGCTGCTGGCCTGACCGGGTCCCCTCCGTCGGTCGCCGGTGGAGCCGGGCGCCTCCGTCGCGGGACCGGGATGCCCGTTCCCCGGGCGCGTCCCAGAACAGGGTCCTACGATGTCGGCATGGCACGCACGGACACGGCCTCACGGGTGATCGCCGCCTCCCCCGCACGCGTCTACGCCGCCCTGGTCGACCCGGACGCGCTCGCGGCCTGGTTGCCTCCGGACGGGATGAGCGGCCGCTTCGAGCGGTTCGACGCCCGGCCGGGCGGGTCGTACCGGATGGTCCTCACCTACACCGACGCCTCGGGCGCCCCGGGGAAGGCCACCGCCGACTCCGACGTCGTGGAAGCGCGCTTCGTGGCGCTCGTCCCCGGCGTGCGTGTCGCGCAGGCCGTGGACTTCGTCTCCGCCGATCCGGCCTTCGCCGGCACCATGACCATGACCTGGGAGCTCGCCCGGGTCGGGGAGGGCACCCGCGTGGACCTGCGCGCCGAGGACGTCCCCGACGGCATCTCCGCGGAGGACCACGCGGCCGGTCTCGCCTCGTCGCTGGCGCACCTGGCCCGCTGGCTGCCGGAGCGACCCGGTTCCGCTCGGAGAGCATCCGCCGCACCGAAGGCACCAGCTCGTTGACGTCGCCCCCTCGGGGTCCGAGGCGGGTCGACCGTCAGGAGGTTCGTCCGGCAGGCGCTGCGGAGGAGGACGAGTCGGCGGGCCCGGTGGTGCTGTGCCCGCGGAGCACCACCGGCAGTGCTCCGGCGGCCAGGAGCGCTAGCACGACCAGGGGCGTCCACGGGGTGCCGGGCCACCAGTGGTGCCGGTCCGTGAGATCGAGCAGCTGCCCGAGCACGGCGTTGCCGGCCAGCACGGCGATGCCGCCGCAGGTGGCGGCGAGCCCGTAGTAGGCGCCCCGCCCCGAGGCGGGTCCCTGCGCGGGGACGAACGACGGGATCAGGGACAGGATCGTGGGGGTGAGGAGCATGTGGCCCAGGATCAGGATGCTGACGGCGCCCATCAGCGGCGCCACCGAGCCGGCAGCGGTCCCGGGGTGCACCGAGGTCAGGGCGGCCAGGGTGAACGCGCCGGCCTCCAGCACGAAGCCGACCGCCAGGGCCCGGCCGGGGCCCATGCGCAGCCCGGCGGTGGAGACGGGAAGCTGCAGCAGCAGGGTCAGGACCGAGGCCAGCAGGAACAGTGCGCCCAGCCAGGCGCCGTCGAGGCCGCGCCGGCTCAGTTCGACGGGCACGGCGAAGTAGAGCTGGTGGTAGGCCAGCACGTTCATGCCGGCCAGTGCGCAGAACGCCACGAAGCGCCGGTCGCGCAGGCAGGCCCACCGGGAGCCAGCCGCAGGAGTCCTGGTGGCGAGCACGTGGACGTCCTGGTCCGGCGGCACGTGCGCCGGTTCGGCCGGGAGCAGGTACCAGAGCGTGACCGTCACCACGGCGAACACCCCGATCCCCACGGCGAGGGCCGCGTCGAACCCCCACCCCAGGAGGAGCGAACCCAGCACCGGCCCCAGGACGGCGCCGATCTCGCCGGTGATCGCCAGCCATACGAACACCGATCGTGGACCTCCCCCCGCCCGGTCCGGCCCGTCCGATCCGCCCGGCCGATCGGCGTGGGAGAGCCAGGACTCCAGGGCGGGCGAGAACAGGGCGCCGCCCGCGCCGGTGAGCACCGCGCCGAGGAGGAACAGGGCGAAGTCGGACGCCGCCGCCAGCGTGGCGTAGCCGGCGATGCGCACCAGACAGCCGGTGAGGATGGACCGGCGGGCACCCCACCGGTCGGCCAGCATCCCGCCGAGCAGGAACATACCCTGCTGGCTGAAGGTCCGAGCCCCCAGGACCAGTCCGATGGCTGCGGCGTCCAGGCCGTACTCGGTGCCCATGGCTCCGGCCAGGAACGGCACGACGGCGTAGAAGCCGATGTTGAACACCAGTTGAGCGCCCAGCAGGATGCGCGTCTCGGGCCGGTGGTCACGGAAGGGCATCGAGGGGCTCCTCGGGCGGGCGGTGCGTGTCCAGGATCGCGCACACCTGGGGCAGTGCCGCTGCCACCAGCTGCCTGCTGTGCTCGTGCTGCGGACGGGTGAAGAGTTCGGAGGTCTCCGCGAGCTCGACGAGACGGCCCCGGAAGAGCACGGCGACCCGGTGGCTCATGTAGCGGACGACGCTCAGGTCGTGGGAGATCATCACCAGGGACAGTCGTCGGTCCCGGTGCAGGCGCAGCAGCAGGTCCAGGACGGTGCGCTGGGTCACGGCGTCCAGGGCCGAGGTGGCCTCGTCGCAGATGAGCACCGCCGGCTCCAGCAGCAGTGCCCTGGCAATGGTGAGCCGCTGCAGCTGGCCTCCGGAGCACTGGCCGGGATGTCTGTCCAGCAGTCCGGGCTCCAGCCCCACCTCGCGCACGACCTCGCGGATGCGTTCCCGCCGCTGCTCGGGCGTGCCGTTCCGGTGTCGCAGCAGGGGAGCCTCCAGGCTGGTGCGCAGCCTCATGCGCGGGTCGAAGGAGTCGTGCGGGTCCTGGAAGACGAGCTGCACGTGCGAGCCCGCCGCACCGGTGTCACCGCCGTGGGTGCCCGGGGTGTGGGTGATGCGTCCGGTGTCCGGTGTCTCGAGTCCGATCAGCAACCGGGCCAGGGTGCTCTTGCCGGAGCCGGACTGCCCCAGCACCCCGAGGATCTCGCCTTCCCGCAGGTCGAGGGACACGTGGTCCACGGCGGGACGGGCCTCCCGTCGCTTCGGACGGAATCGCTTGGTGACGTCGTCCAGCACCACGACGGGGCGCGCCCCACCGGTGGAGGGCGGTGTCCCGGTGGGGGTGAGGGCCGCTGCCTCCAGGAGGGCCTTCGTGCACGTGCTCTGCGGATCGTTGAGCACGGTGCCGGCCGGCCCGGACTCCTGCACGCGTCCGGCGTCCATCACCACGACCCGGTCGGCGTAGGCGGACACCGTGGCCAGGTTGTGGGTGATGTAGAGGATCCCCAGTCCGCGATCGCGCCGTTCGCGGTCGATCAGCTCCAGGATCTGCCGCTCGAGCACCGTGTCCAGGGCTGACGTCGGCTCGTCGGCCAGCAGCAGTCCGGGGCGGCCGGCCAGGGCCAGGGCCACCATGGCCCGTTGGGCCATGCCACCCGAGAGCTGGTGCGGATGTGCCCTGGCGCACCACTGGGGGTCCTCGAAACCCACTTCGGCCAGCAGCTCCAGCGTCCGCGCACGAGCCCGCGTGCCGCGGAGCCCGGCGTGGAGCCTCAGTGGTTCCCGCAGGTGGTTGCCGATGGTCCGGCGCGGGTTGAACATCCTCTTGGGCTGCTGGTAGAGCATGCCGATCCGGCCGCCGCGCACGCGGTTCAGCTCCGCCTCGCCGGCCCGGGCGAGGTCCGTCCCGCCCAGCCGGATCGTCGCGGCGTCGCGGTGCACCTGCGGGGGCAGCAGACCCAGGACGGACATGGCCGTCAGGGTCTTGCCCGACCCGGAAGCGCCCACCAGCGCCACGAACTCACCGGCAGCCACGCTGAGGCCGACACCGGACAGGATCGGGCGGCCCCCGGCGCTGTCCGCGGTCCCACCTCCGGGACCGGCCGGCCGGTGGCTGAGATGCAGGTCCTCGACGACCAGGTGCTCAGACATCGTGGTCCGTCCGTGACGAGGCCGGCAGCAGCATGCGAGTGCTGCTCATGTGCGCCAGTCGTTGGCCGATCAGGGTCACGCACAGCGCCACGGTGAAGACCGCCATGCCGGGGGCCAGGATCGTCACCGGCGCCCTGGCGGCGTACGGCTGGGCCGCGGCCAGCATCGCCCCCCAGTCCGACTGCGGCGGCTGCACCCCCAGCCCCAGGTAGGACAGGGCGCCGACGGTGATCAGGAACTGACCGAACCGCAGTGCGGCCTGCCCGAGCAGCGGTCCGGCCAGGTGCGGCAGGATGTGCCGGAAGACGATGAAGGACGGTGAGCACCCCAGCACGCGGGCGGCCTCGATGAAGCCGCGGGCCGAGACGTCGTAGGCCAGCGCTCGGGCCAGCCGGGCGAAGGGCGTCCAGCCGGTCACGGTCAGGGCCAGCAGCAGGGTCAGGTGGCCGGACCCCAGCACGGCGACCAGGAACAGCGCCACCACCATCTCCGGCAGCGCCAGCAGGACGTCGTTGGTCCGTGTGAGGAGCTCGTCGAGCCAACCCCGCCGGCGGGCGCTCAGCACGCCGATCCCCGTGCCGATCGCAGCGGTCAGCACGGTGGCCACGGCGGCGGTCACCAGGGAGAACCGGCCGCCGTCGAGCAACCGGCTCAAGGTGTCCCGGCCCAGGTGGTCCGTACCCAGCCTGTGGGCTGGACCGGGCTGGGCAAGCCGCGCACCGAGGTCCTGGCCGGCGGGCGGATACGGTGCGATCCAGGGCGACACGGCCACGGACAGCACGATCAGGGCCAGGACCGCCGCCGCCACCCAGACGAGCACGGGCCGGTTACCCAAGGGACCCCCTGAACCGGGGGTTGAGGAGTCCGTGGACCAGATCCGCCACGGTCGTCAGCGCGACCGCCAACCCCACGACCACCACCACGCCTCCCTGGGCCAGCGGGATGTCGCTGTTGAGAACGGCGTTGAACAACAGCCTCCCCATCCCCGGGATCGCGAAGACGACCTCCACGATGACGGACCCGCCCAGCAGCCCGGCGAACCACACCGCCACCAGCGTGGTCAGGGGCAGCAGGCCGTTGGGGAGCACGTGGCTCCACACGGCCTGCCGGTGGCTCAGTCCCCGGGCCCGGGCGGCGACGACGTGCTCGGCGCTCAGAGCCTCGAGCATTCCCTCCCGCACCGCCGAGGTGAAGTAGCTGATCGGGCGCAGGGCCAGCACCGCCACCGGCAGGACCGCAGACGCAGGGCTCTCCCACCCGGCGGAGGGCAGCAGGGACAGCTGCAGGGCGAAGACCAGCACGAGCATCGGGGCCAGCCAGTACTCGGGCATCGCGATGAAGGACTGGGTGACCGTGGTGATCACCCGGTCGGCCGGGCGCCCCTCCTGCAGGGCGGCGACGGTCCCCAGCACCACGGACACCGTGGCTGCCACCCCGATTGCCAGGACCACGAGGCTCAGCGTGATCCACAGAGCGGGCAGCACCTGCTCGACCACCGGTGTGCGGCTGGCGTAGGACAGGCCCATGTCGCCGCCGGCGAGCCGGCCCACCCATCCCAGGTACTGCACCGCCAAAGGATCCTGGAGTCCCAGCTCGAGCGCCAGCCCCTGGGCGGCGGCGTCGTCGACCACCTCCCCCGCCACCCGCGACCTGATGATCTTGCGCACGGGGTCCCCCGGCGTGACGTAGGGGATGAGGAAGACTACGAAGGAGGCCAGCAGGACGGAGACCCCCAGGGTCGCCGTCCTCCTGGCGAGGAACGCCGTCATCGACGCCCCCGTGCTCGCGGGGCCCCGCAGGTGCTGATCGTGCTCACGAGCCGGGCTTCGTGGTCTCCGCGCGCAGCACGTACCGCGACAGCGGATCCTGCACATGGTCCTGCAGGTCGGCGCGGACCGCGTCGATGGCCTGCTCGTTGACCAGCCAGACGTTCACGGCCTGCTCCTCGAGGATCTGTCCCGCCCGGGCGTACAGCTGGTAGCGCTGCTCGGTGTCGGCGGTCCCGGCGGCCTGGGCGATGAGCTCGTCGTAGTCCTCGTCGCAGAAGTGGCTGAGGTTGTAGCTGCCGTCGCAGGTGTAGTCGGCGGTGAGGAACCCGATCGGGTCGGCGATGTCGATCAGGCGGTTGCGCTGGCTCAGCACCATGTCGTAGTCCCCGGACAGCAGGTCCGGCTCCACCGCGGCATACTCCTTGGTCGTGATGGTGACCGGGACGCCGACGCTCTTCAGGTTCTCCTGGATGACCGCCGCCACGTCGGCGAACTCCGCCCGCTCCACGATCGCGATGACCTCCAGCGGCCGCTCGGCGGTGTAGCCGGCGGCGGCCAGCAGCTCCTTCGCCGCCTCCACGTCCTGCTGCGGCGTCCCGGCCTCCTCGAGGGCCCAGGGCTCGGACGAGGCGAAGGGCCCGGTGCTCGGCAGGGCCGCGCCCTCGTAGACACTGCCGGACAGGGCCTCCAGATCCAGTGCCGAGCGGACGGCCCTGCGGAAGTCGACGTCGTCGAAGGGCGCCCTGCTGTTGTTCATGTACAGCGTCGCGGTCCGCGGGGACTCGGCCTTGAGGACCTCGACATCGGGATCGGCCTCGAGTGCGGACAGGTTGGCGACGGGAATGGACAGGGAGACATCGGCCTCACCGGTCTGCACCTGCGTGGCACGTGTCGCCCCGTCCGTGATGAACCGCACCTCGGCCCCGGCCAGCTGCACCGGGCCGCCCCAGTAGTCCTCGTTCCGGTCCAGGCTCAGGGACTGCTCGGGCTGCTCCGAGACGGGGGTGAACGGCCCGGTGCAGTGCCCGAACGGGTCCACCGTCCCGCCCTCGAAGGCGGCGGCGGCCAGCACCCCGGTGTTGACACTGGCCAGGCGGTAAGGAACCAGAGGGCTCTCGTCCGGAGTGGTGACCCGCAGCGTGCGCTCGTCGACGGCCTCGACGCCGCTGACGACGGCCGGGCTGAAGGCGCGCGCCGGGACCTCCGCGTCCAGGACGTCCTGCAACGAGGTCGCCACCGCATCGGCGGTGAGCTGGGTGCCGTCCTGGAACCGCACGCCGTCCCGCAGGGTGAAGTCCCACTCCGTGGGCGAGACCTGGCTCCACTCCGTGGCCAGGAACGGAACGATCTCACCCCGGGCTTCGTCGTATCGGGTCAAGGTCTCCAGGCACCCGGACAGAGACAGGATGTAGGCGGCGTCGCTCTCCAGGGCCCAGTCGGCCACCGGGGCGCGGAAGTTGTCCACCACGATCCGCTGGTCCAGGTCTGCCGCCTGCTCGCTCTCCCCGTCCCCGCCGCTGAAGCCGCAACCTGACAGTGTGAGAACGGTGACGACACCCATCGATGCCGATGCCCGGAGCCCAGCGCGCACAAAACCACCTCGGTTCGTCGTCCCCGGACGGAGCGTCCGCCGACGGCATGTGAATGATCGGGAAATCCCCCGCAGGAGAGGTTAGGCTCACCTCAGTCCACGGGTCCACTCGACCCCTGGACATCGTCATGAACCGACAGGAATTCGGCTTCCGCCACGGATGTGCTAGTGCTCCGCTGCGGGCCGTCCTGCCCTGTGGCGCCACACCCGCCGGGCTCCCCGTCAGGGTCCCGGGCGGCGCCGTGCCGGGGCGCCGCACCGGAGCGGCGCGGGGCCCAGGGGTCCGCCGTCGGGGCCGGTCGCCCCGGCGGCTGCGGCACCGGGGCTCACCCGCGCAGCATCTCCCCGACCCGCCGGACGCCTTCGGTGATGTCCTCCTCCGAGGCCGCGGAGTACGCCAGGCGCAGGCTCGTGGAGGCGCGCCCGTCCGCGTAGCAGGCGCCGCCGGGCACCAGCACCACCCCGTGGGCGACGGCCCGGCCCAGGAGGTCCCCGTGGTCGGGGACCGGGTCGAGGTCCAACCACGTGAAGAAGCCTCCGGCGGGGCGCGTCCAGCGCACCCCCTCGGGCATGTACTGCCCGAGGGCGGCCATCATGGCGGCGCAGCGCGAGCGGTACCGCTCCACCGCCCGGTCCAGGGCCGGGCGCCAGTGCTCGCTGCCCACGTACTCGACGGCGAGCTCCTGGCCGAGCACGGACGGGTGGATGGTCACGGCCTCGGCCGCGATCTGCAGCCGGGACCGCACCGCCGGGGCCGCCGCGATCCAGCCGACCCGCAGGCCCGGGGAGAAGATCTTGGAGAAGCTGCCCAGGTGGATCACGGTGCCGGGGTCCAGCGAGTACAGGGACGGGAGCCGGTGGGCGCGGTCGAAGCCGAGCAGCGCGTACGGGTCGTCCTCGAGGATCAGCACGCCCCGCTCCGCGCAGACCTCCACGAGCCGGCGGCGCCGCTCCTCGGTGGTCGTCACACCCGTGGGGTTGGAGAAGTTCGGCACCGTGTAGACGAACTTCACGCTCCGGCCGGCGGCCCGCAGCCCGTCGATCCGCTCGGCGACCGCCTCCGGATCCAGCCCGTCGTCGTCGACGTCCACGTGGGCGACCTCGACCTCGTAGCTGCCGAACACGCCCAAGGCACCCACGTAGGTGGGGCCCTCGGCCACGACCACGTCACCCGGGTCGCAGAACAGCTTGGTCACGAGGTCGAGACCGGCCTGGGACCCGGCGGTGATCTGGATCGTGTCGGGCGCGGTCTCCGCGCCCTGCAGGCGCATGAGCTCCACGACCAGGCCGGGCAGACGATCGATCCCCGCTCCGGAGCCGTACTGGAGCACCTCGGGCCCGCGCTCGGTCAGGATCCGCGCCGTCATCGCGGCCACGACGTCGTGCGGGAGCACGCTCATGTCCGGATTGCCCCCGGCCAGGGAGATGATCCCGGGGCGCATCGCGATCTCGAACACGGCCCGGACCGGGGAGGGCCGGAACTCCTCGGAGCGGTGGGCGAACAGCGAGGTGTGGTCGGGCCGGGGGGTCACGGCCGCGCCCCCGGTCACCGGCCCTCCGGCGCCGGCTCCGGGGCGGCGTCCCCGTAGACGTGCCCGGCCAGCCCGTAGGCGGGCCCGCCCGGCGCCGCGCCGGGGCCCAGCGCGAGAAGACTGATGAGCTCGTAGGCCACGTGGGCGGCGGCCACCCCGGTGATCTCGGCGTGGTCGTAGGCCGGGGCGACCTCGACGACGTCGCAGCCGGCCACGTTCGTCCCGCGCAGCCCGCGCAGGATCTCGAGCACCTCCCGGCTGGTCATCCCGCCGGCCTCGGGGGTCCCGGTGCCGGGGGCGTGGGCGGGGTCCAGGACGTCGATGTCCAGCGAGACGTAGAGCGGGCGGTCGCCGACGCGCTCCCGCAGGTGCGCGACGACGGCGTCCACCCCCAGCCGCATGACGTCGGCGGAGGAGACGATGCCGAAGCCGAAGCGGGCGTCGTCGTCGAGATCCTCGGTGCCGTAGAGCGGTCCGCGGGTGCCGACGTGGCACACGGCGTCCGTGTCGAGCAGACCCTCCTCGAACGCGCGGCGGAAGGGGGTGCCGTGGGTGTACTCGGCGCCGAAGTAGGTGTCCCAGGTGTCCAGGTGGGCGTCGAAGTGCAGCAGCGCGACCTTCCCGTGGCGCGCGTGGGCGGCGCGCAGCAGCGGCAGGGCGATGGTGTGGTCGCCGCCGATCGCCACGAGCCGGGTGCGCTCGCCCATGAGCTCCTTGGCCTGGGCCTCGATGGAGGCGATCGCCTCGGGGATGTCGAAGGGGTTGGCCACGATGTCTCCGGCGTCGGCGACCTGCACCCCGGCGAACGGCGAGACGTCCTGAGCGGGGTTGTAGGGGCGCAGCAGGCGCGAGGACTCCCGGACGTGGTTGGCCCCGAACCGGGCGCCGGGCCGGTAGGAGACGCCGGCGTCGAACGGCACGCCCACCACCGCGATGTCCGTGTGCCCGACCTCGTCCGTGCGCGGCAGGCGCGCGAACGTGCCCAGCCCGGCCCAGCGCGGGGTCAGGGCGGCGTTGACGGGTCCGACGACGGGGGTGCCGTCCGGGGCAGAACCGGTGATGCGCTCGGGGTTCATGGTGTGCGGTCCTCTCGGTGGGTGCTGACGGAGGTGGTGGCCGGGTCGGGCGGGGAGCTCAGGAGCCGAGGATCCACAGCAGCACGGCCTCCTCGGTGCCGGGATTCTCCCAGGTGTGCGGCTCCGAGCCGGGGAACGTCACGGTGTCCCCGGCCTCCAGGTCGTAGGTGCGGTCCGGGACGTGGAGCCGGAACCGGCCGCTGATCAGGTGCAGCACCTCGTTCTCGCAGTCCATGCTGTACATCGCGTCCTCGCCCCGGCCGCCGGCGGCCACGCGGGCCCGGATGACCTGGACCTGGCGCTGGGCCGACGGCGTGACGAGCTGCTCCTCGATCCCCTCGCCGCCGAGGTCGATGTACGGGGCGTCCTCGAGCCGGACCAGCTCCACGTCGGCGGGCCCGGCGAAGAGCGCGCCCACGTCGATCCGCAGCACCTGGCACATCCGCACCAGCGAGTCCACGGACGGGGAGGTGATGTCCCGCTCGACCCGGCTGACGAAGCCCTTGGTGAGACCCGCGGCGGAGGCGAGCTGGTCGATGGTCATGTGGCTGCGCCGCCGGTGGTTGCGCAGCCGCGACCCCACGGCGGCGGTGTGCCCGGAGCTCTCGATGGGCAGTGCTTTCACGACGTCGACTCCTCCCGGACGGTCTTCCACGACCGCCCCGACCCGGGCCTATTCCCAAAATGTGATTTCCACCATACCATGGGCAATGCAACTTTTGTTGCCTGAGAGAAAACCAGCTGTGTGCCCCCCGGGGCCGGCGGACCCGAGGGAAGAAGAGTCACCCATGAACTTGCTGATCATCGTGCTGTACCTGGTGGCCATGGTGGGCATCGGGCTGTGGGCCAGCCGCCGGGCGCACAACGCCGAGGACTACCGGGTGGCCGGCCGCCGCCTGGGTCCCGGCTTCTACACCGGGACGATGGCCGCCGTGGTCCTCGGCGGCGCCTCCACCGTGGGCGGAGTGGGCCTCGGCTTCCGGTACGGCCTCTCCGGCATGTGGCTGGTGGTGGCCATCGCCACGGGCCTCGCCGCGCTGAGCCTGTTCTTCGCCGGCCGCATCCAGTCCTTGAAGGTCTTCACCGTCTCCCAGATGCTGCACCTTCGCTACGGCGAGGGCGGTGGGACGAAGGCATCGTCGTTCGTGATGCTCGCCTACACCGTGATGCTCTCCGTGACCTCGACCTCGGCCTATGCCGCGATCTTCTCGGTGCTGTTCCCGATCGACCGGACCTGGGCGATCCTGCTCGGCGGCGTGGTGGTCGTGGCCTACTCCGTGCTCGGCGGGATGTGGTCGATCACCCTGACCGACATGATGCAGTTCGTGTTCATGACGGTCGGCATCTTCCTGATCCTGCTGCCGTTCTCCCTCTCCGCCGCCGGCGGCTGGTCCGGGCTCACAGAGCGCCTCGACGCCTCGTTCTTCACCTGGAACGGCATGGGCACGCAGGCGATCATCACCATGTTCGTGGTCTACGGCTTCGGCATGCTCATCGGCCAGGACATCTGGCAGCGGGTGTTCACCGCCCGCTCTCCGCAGGTGGCACGCTGGGGCGGGCTGACGGCCGCGGTCTACGTGGGCCTCTACGGGTTCGCGGGGGCCGTGATCGGCATGGCGGCTGCGGTCCTCGCCCCGAACCTCGCCTCCCCCGACGACGCCTTCGCCACCATGGCCCAGCAGTACGTCCCGGTCGGTCTCGGGGGCGTCGTGCTGGCTGCCGGGGTGGCGGCCATGATGTCCACGGCCTCCGGCGCGCTCATCGCCTCGGCCACCGTGGCGCGGGTGGACGTCGTCCCCACCCTGAAGGCCCTGTTCGGCCGCAGGCCCGCCCTGGCCGGGCAGGACGCGACCGCGGCGGACGAAGCCGCGGAGCTGCGCACCGACCGGCTCTACATGCTCGTCTTCGGCGTGGTGATCACCGCGATCTCGATCTTCATCTCCGACACCGTCACGGCCCTGACCATCGCCTACGACATCCTGGTCGGCGGCCTGCTCGTCGCGATCCTCGGCGGACTCGTGTGGAAGCGGGGCACCGGGCTGGGCGCCGCGCTGTCGATGCTCGTCGGCTCCGTGGTCGTGCTGGTCTCCATGCTGTTCTTCGGTGTGCTGGCCAACGCCCCCATCTACCTGGGCCTGGTGAGCTCCGCGGTCGTCTACGTGATCGTCTCCCTGCTGTCCCGGCCCACCCACCAAGGTGTGCTGCAGCACTGGAACGAACGCCTCTCGGGCTCCCGCCCCGCCGGTGACGACCGCACGGAGATCCGCCCATGACCGGGGCACCCGGCGCCGGCGGAGCGGACGCGGCACCGGAGCGGACACCCTCTCCGCTGACCCGCGAGGAGGTGG
The DNA here is from genome assembly GCF_042879195.1 of Kocuria nitroreducens. Classification (NCBI taxonomy): domain Bacteria; kingdom Bacillati; phylum Actinomycetota; class Actinomycetes; order Micrococcales; family Micrococcaceae; genus Kocuria; species Kocuria nitroreducens. The sequence goes on along the minus strand of NZ_JBHZTC010000014.1, from coordinate 49,055 downwards.
AGCGGGCCGCCGGCGCCCTGGTCGCGGCGTTCGCCGCCACCGACACGCAGGCCTACTTCGACGCCTTCGCCCCGGAGGCCGACTTCGTCTTCCACAGCGAGCCCGGCCGCCTGGCGGACCGTGCGAGCTACGAGCGGCTCTGGGCAGGATGGCTCGCGGCGGGCTGGCGGGTGCTCTCCTGCGAGAGCAGCGGCGGCGTCGTCCGACTGTGCGGGGAAGCCGCGGTGTTCGTCCACGACGTCCGCACCACCACGGAGACCGACGGCGTGGCCGAGACCACGGCCGAGCGCGAGACCATCGTCTTCCACCGGACCGCGGACGGATCCGTCACCGCCGTCCACGAACACCTTTCTCCCGTCCCGCCGACCGCTGAGGCAACCACATGACAGAAGCACGCCACGCCTCCGGCGGGCCCAGGTCCGCCTGGACCCGGCTCTCGGACCACCTCGACGAGAACTCCGAGGGCTACGGCCCGCTGCGGGGCACGCTGGGAGCGGGCCGGATCGGGATGATCTGGCTCGCGGCGAACCTCGTGGTCACCACACTCCTGACGGGAACGCTGTTCGTGCCCGGGGTGTCCTGGCCCACGGCTCTGGGCATGATCGTCCTGGGCACGCTGATCGGCGGGGCGGTGCTGGTGCTCGTGGGGAACATGGGCACGCGCACCGGCCTCGCCACCATGTCCCTGACCAAGGGCTCCTTCGGGCTGCGCGGGTCCTACCTCCCGGTGGCCGCGAACGTGGTCATCCTCATGGGCTGGAGCTGGGTGCAGGCCATGCTCGCGGGCGTCACCGTGAACTTCCTCGTGGCGCAGGCGACCGGCTTCTCCAACCCGGTGCTCTTCTCGGTGCTCTGCCAGGCGCTCGTCGTGGCGCTGGCCGTCCTCGGCCACGAGGGCATCGCCCGCGTGGAACCGTGGCTGGCGGTCGTGATCCTGGGCATCATGGCCTGGGTCTTCACGGTGGCGTTCACCTCCTACCCGGTGGCCGACTTCGCGGCCCTGCCCCTGGATCCCGGGGCGGGCTGGTCCTCCATCGCCGTCCTCGACGTCGTCATCGCCACGGCCATCTCCTGGACCGTGCTCTCCGCGGAGTTCAACCGCCTCGCCCGGAGACAGTCAGCGGGCATGATCGGCTCCGGCACGGGGTACGTCCTGTCCACGGTCACGGCCATGAGCCTCGGGGCCACCGCCATCGCCTACGTGGTGCTCGACGGCGGCGAGGCGGTCGGGTTCGACCCGACCGTGCTCGTGGCCGCCTTCGGGGCTCCCCTGGCGGTGGTGGTCTTTCTGTCGGTAATGGCCACCAACACCATGGTCGTCTACGGCATGGTGTCCTCGGTGGTCAACCTCACGCCGTCGCGGAAGCTCCGGTTCCTGCCCACCGCCCTGGTGCTGGGCGCCGTGTCGATCCTCGGGTCGACCTGGCTGGGTCTGCTCGACCAGTTCACCAGCTTTCTGGTCCTGATCGGCTCGCTGTTCATCCCGGTCTTCGCGATCATGCTGGTGGACTACTACCTGGTCAAGCGCGGCGCCTACGCGGCGGACATCCTGCGCGGGCGCGGGGGCCGCTACTGGTACCGGGGCGGGGTCAATTCCGCCGCCGTGGTCGTGTGGGTCGTCGGCGCGGCCTCCTCGCTCGTGCTCACCTACGTGCTGCCGAGCTCCGTGGGCGGGACCATCCCCACGTTCGTCGTCTCCGCGGCGCTCTACCTGGGCTGGGCCCTCACGACCCGGAAGGTCGTGGCGGGACGCCCGGTGCAGCGCCACCTCGCTGACACGCCGGCCGGGGCCGGAGCCGGAGACGCGGTGCGGTTCAGTGCGTCCGGCGAGCCGGAGGAGACCGCCGATGCGCCTCGTTGACCTGAGCCACCCCGTGGAGGCCGGCATGCAGGTCTTCCCCGGGGACCCGCCCGTGGACTCCCGGCTCGCGGCGTCCGTTCCGCGGGACGGCTTCCAGGTGGCCGCGCTGCACCTCGGCACGCACAGCGGGACGCACGTGGACGCACCCCTGCACACCGTGGACGGGGGCTCGCCGGTGGACGAGCTCGACCTCTCCCGCCTGGTGGGGACGGCGCGCATCGTGCACGTGCCGGACCTCCAGGAGCACGAGGTGGTCCGCTGGGAGCACGTCCGCGCGCAGCTGGCGGACGTCCGGGCCGGCACGATCGTGCTCTTCCGCACCGGTTGGTCCCGGCACTTCGGCTCGCCGCGCTACCTGGCGCACCCGGTGCTGCACGTGGAGGTCGCCGAGCACCTGCTGTCCGCGGGCGTGCGCGTGCTCGGCGTGGACACCCTCAACCCGGACCGGACCCCGGACGACGCCTCGGCCGGACCGCTCGAGCTGCCGGTGCATGCGGCGGTCCTGGGAGCGGGCGGGGCGATCATCGAGAACCTGACGAACCTGCACGCCGTCGACTGGCAGGACCCGCTGCTCAGCGCCCTGCCGCTGCGGCTGCGCGGACTGGACGGCTCCCCGGTGCGGGCGGTGGCGATGCAGCTGTGAGCGCCGCGCCGCCCTGACCGTTCCCCACCCCGAGCGCCACGACGCCGTCGACGACATCCCACGCCAGAAGAGGAGACCCTGACATGACCACTGATTCCCGACCCACCACCTCGTCCCCCTACCGGTCCGTCAACCCGACCACCGGCCAGGTGCTGGCCGAGTACCCCACCGCCACCGACCCCCAGGTCCAGGACGCCCTCGCCGCCGCCGACACCGCGTTCCGCGCCTGGCGGTCCCGGCCGATCCAGGAGCGGGCCGCCGTCGTCGCCCGCGTCAGGGCGCTGTTCGCCGAACGCGCCGAGGAGCTGGCCGCGACCATCACGGAGGAGATGGGCAAGCCGCTGGCCGAGGCCCGGGACGAGGTCGAGTTCTGCGCCGAGATCTTCGAATACTTCGCCGACCAGGGCCCGGCCCTGGCCGCGGACCAGCCCATCACCGCCTCCGGCGGTGGACGGGCGGTGATCCAGAAGCGGCCCGTGGGGGTGCTGCTGGGGATCATGCCGTGGAACTTCCCCTACTACCAGGTCGCCCGCTTCGCCGCCCCCAACCTGGTCCTGGGGAACACGATCGTGCTCAAGCACGCCGAGAGCTGCCCCCGGGCGGCACTTGCCCTGCAGCAGCTCATGGACGACGCCGGGGTGCCGGCCGGGGCCTACGTCAACGTTTTCGCCGACCACGACCAGGTCGCCGAGATCATCGCCGATCCGCGGGTCCAGGGGGTGTCGCTGACCGGGTCCGAGCGGGCCGGGGCAAAGGTCGCCGAGATCGCCGGGCGGAACCTGAAGAAGGTTGTCCTCGAGCTCGGCGGCTCCGACCCCTACGTGGTGCTGGACACCGCCGACGTCAAGGAGTCTGCCCGGGCGGCCTTCGCCACGCGCATGGCCAACACCGGCCAGGCGTGCAACTCCAACAAGCGGATGATCGTCATGGAAGACGTCCACGAAGAGTTCGTGGCCGAGCTGACCCGCCAGGCCGCGGCGCTGACCCCGGGCGACCCGGCCGACGACGCCCCCGGGACCTTCGCCCCCCTGTCCTCCCGGGCCGCCGCCGAAGGGCTGGCCCGCCAGATCCAGGACGCCGTGGACGCCGGGGCCACCCTGCACGCCGGCGGGCGGCTGCTCGAGGGCCCGGGGGCGTACCTGGAGCCGACCGTGCTCACCGGGATCGCCCCGGGCATGGCCGCCCACCACGAAGAGCTCTTCGGTCCCGTGGCGGTGGTCTACCGGGTCGCCGACGACGCGGAAGCCCTCGCCCTGGCCAACGACACCCCCTACGGCCTGGGCGGGGCCGTCTTCAGCACCGACCCGGACCGGGCCCGACGGGTCGCCGAGGGCCTCGACGCGGGCATGGCCAACGTCAACGCCGCCGAGGCCGAGGGCGCCGAGATGCCCTTCGGCGGGGTCAAGCGCTCCGGCTACGGCCGGGAGCTGGGACCACTGGGCATGGACGAGTTCGTCAACAAGCGCCTGCTCTACGTCAAGGACTGACCCGCCGGCGAGCCCGCCGCACGAGATCCCACCCGACCCGCTCCATCCCACCCCCGCTTCCTTGGAGGACCGCTCATGACCGCCCGCAGGACCACCGCCCGTGCCGTACTCGAGACGCTCCGGGGCTACGGCGTCGACACCGTCTTCGGCATTCCCGGCACCCACTCGCTCGAGTTCTACCGCCCGCTGCGCGAGCTGGGCATCCGCGCCGTCACCCCGCGCCACGAGCAGGGCGCCGCGTACGGCGCGGACGGGTGGAGCCAGGTCTCCGGACTGCCGGGCGTCGTCATCACCACGTCCGGGCCCGGCCTGCTCAACTCGCTGTCCGGGGCGGCCACGGCCTACGCCGAGTCCCGCCCGATGATCATCCTGTCCCCCGGGCGTCCCGTGGGCCACGACTTCCGGGACATCGGCTCGCTGCACGAGACGAAGAACCCGTCCGCGGCCGTGGACGCGATCGTCGGACACAGCCGCCGGGTCACCAGCGGGGCAGAGGCCGTGACCATGGTCCACGACGCCTTCCGGGACTTTGCCCACTCCCGCCCCCGGCCGGTGCACATCGAGATCCCGCTGGACGTGCTGGAGGCGGAGCTCGACTACACCGACCGGCAGGTCGCCCCGCGCCGGCTCGGGGCCCCGCAGCCGGCCCCGGTCGACGACGTGCGCCGCGCCGCCGAGGTGCTGCTGACCGCCGAGCACCCGGTCATCCTGGCGGGCGGCGGCTCGCTGACCGCCGGCGCGCGACTGCTCGAGCTCGCCGAGCGGCTCGAGGCGCCGGTCATCACCACGACCAACGGCAAGGGCGCCATTCCCGAGCGGCACCGGCTCTCGCTGGGCGCCGACCTGCGCCTGTCCACCGCGCACGAGTTCCTGCGTTCCGCCGACGCCCTGCTGGTGATCGGATCGAAGGTCGGCGAGGCCGAGCTGTGGGGCGGGGACATCACGCCCCGGGGGCCGGTCGTGCGCGTGGACATCATGCGGGACCAGATGCTGTGCAACCTCGACCCGGACATCGAGCTGCCCGGCCACTCCGCGGCCGTGGTCCCGCAGCTCCTCGAGGCGATCGGCCCGCTCGCGCCGCGCCCCCCGTGCGACCTCACCGAGGTCTTCGCCCGGCTCGACGACGAGGGCCGCCGCACCGCGCCCGAGCTCGCGGCGCTCAACGAGACCATCATGGCCGTGGTTCCGGAGGACACGATCATCGGCGGCGACTCCTCCCAGGTCACGTATCTGGGCTCCACCACGTTCTTCCGCGCCCAGCTCCCGCACTCCCTGCTCTACATGGGGACCTACGCGACCCTGGGCTACGGTCTGCCCGCCTCGATCGGGGCGAAGCTCGCCGCCCCGCACCGACCCGTGCTGTGCCTCGTGGGCGACGGCGCCCTGATGTTCTCGATCCAGGAGCTGATGACCGCCGTGGAGCTCGGCGTGGACCTGCCGATCGTGTGCGTGGACAACGGCGGCTACGGCGAGATCCGGCAGAACATGACCGACCGGGACATCGACCCGCTCGCCGTGGACCTGCGGCAGCCGGACTGGCCGGCGCTCGCGGAGGCCTTCGGCGCGGTCGGACTCGAGGCCACCCCGGAGAACCTCGCCGAGAAGATCGTCGAGGCGCTCGCGGTGCAGGGGCCGAGCCTCGTGCACCTCAGGATCTGAGCCCCCGGCCGGCGCATCACGCGCGGGTCACGACTTGCGGAGAGTGCTCCGGAAGGGTTGGGGGAAGATCCGCAGAGTCCGGCGTCGAGCCTTGTGAGCGTGCAGAAAGCCTGCCTACCGTGAAGGGGCACGCAGCCGGATCCCGGTGCCTCACCACCGATGCGCCGCCCCGGTGACCATGGCCAACACCAGGAGGCACATCATGAGAACGCGTGAACCCCACACCACCCGCAAGGCGGCCGCGAGCCTGCTCGCCGCCGCCGGACTCGCCCTGGCAGGATGCGGTGGCGGCGAGGACGAGGCCGGAACCGAGGTCGACGACATCACCGGCGGCGAGGTCGCGGAGACGCCTCCCGCCGAGGGGACCACTCCCACGGACGGGGGGACTGTCCTCCCCGGAGGCACCCCCTACGGCGGTGCGTACAACCAGGAGTTCGCCGACGACCAGGCGGTCTACGAGGGCCAGGAGGTCACCCTGTCGGCGGAGATCGTGGAGGTCGTCTCCGACAACGCCCTGGAGATCGGCGACCCGGGCGACATCAACCTCGATCCTCTGCTCGTGATGCACGACCTCGGCGCGACCGGACTCGAGCAGGACCAGACCGTGGAGGTCGTCGGCACGGTCATGACCTCCTTCGAGCTGGCCACCGTCGAGGAGGAGCTCGGCGTGGAGCTCGAGGACGAGGTCTACACCGACTACGAGGGCGACCCCTGGCTGCACGCCACCGAGGTCACCCCCACCGAGGCGGCCGAGTAGGTACGGGCGTCCGGCCGGGCCCGGGTGGTGCGACCGGACGGCCGCTGCACGGAGAGGTCGTGCCCGGCCGGGACGTGATGCGCGCTCCGGCCGGGCACGACTTCGGCCTGTGCGAGCGGGACCGGGCGATCAGCGGACATCGCGGACCAGCCCGGCGACCGCCTCGATCATCTGCCGGAAGCCCGGCTGCTCCACGGGGAAGTGCCCGCAGCCCTCGAGCAGCACCAGGTCCTTCGGGGCGGCGATCCGGTCGTAGAACGGGCGGCTGACGCCCACGGGTGTCCACCGGTCCTCGGCGGGGTGGACCAGCAGGACGGGTGTCCCGGTGAACTCCTCCGGCTCGAGCACCGGGGACGCCTCCAGGTAGCTGCGCATCCAGCCCAGCGGGACCCGCCCGCCGCCGCCCTGCCGGTCCCGCAGCACGGCGGCCACCAGAGCCGGGTCGTTGGCGACGTGTCGCATGTCCGCGACCCACCGGACCGGGACCCGGACCCGCGCCATGGGTCCCGCGGCCACGCGCAGGACGGGGACGGCCGCTCGGCCCAGGAGCGGGATCCGGGTCAGGCGGGCCCGGACGGCAGGTTCCCGCGGGTCCAGCAGGCACGTGGCCACCAGGGCGGAGGCCAGTCCGGTGGCCGCCACCGTGTCCCAGGCCAGCAGGCCGCCCATGCTCGCGCCGAGGACCACGAGGGGGCGCCCGTCGTGCTCGGCGTGCACCAGGTCGATCAGCAGCCGCTGCCAGTCCGGATACCGCACCCCGCCGGGATCGGGCACCCCCGTCTCCCCGTAGCCGGGCAGGTCCGGGACCGTGACCACGGCCCCGGTCGCGGCCAGGTGTGCGGCCCAGGGCCACAGCGCGGCGGCGTTGCCCCCGCCCCCGTGGACGAGCAGCATCCGCACGGCGGCGTCCGGATCCCCCACGTGCTCCAGGTGGACCTCGCAGCCCCGCCACGACCACCACGACGAGGTGCGCGGCGTCCCGGCGGGCGGGCGCGGGGCGAAGCCCTCGTACCGGTCGCGTCCAGGGCTGCGGGGAGGCGTCATGGCCTCACCCTACGGGCGGTGTGCGGCGCCGGGGCCCGCACGCGGACCACGGCACGTGCCGGAAACACCCGGTGCACCTCGCCGAAACACGGATCCCCTACGGTGACGACTGACCCCGAGCACCCGCCGCCCCGAGGAGAGCCGTGCACCTGACGCCCCGTGAGCAGGAGAAGCTGCTGATCGTCGTGGCCGGCGACCTCGCGCGCCGTCGCCGGGACCGTGGGCTGCGGCTCAACCACCCGGAGGCCGTCGCCCTGATCACCGCCGAGCTGCTGGAGGGCGCGCGGGACGGCCGCACCGTGGCCGACCTCATGTCCTGGGGCTCCACGATCCTGGCCCGCGAGGACGTGATGGAGGGCGTGCCGGAGATGGTCCACTCCGTCCAGGTCGAGGCGACCTTCCCGGACGGCACCAAGCTCGTCACCGTCCACGACCCCATCCGCTGACCCGCCCGTCCCCGAAGGAGCGCCCGTGATCCCCGGAGAGTACGTCCTGCGGCCCGAGCCCGTCGTAATCAACGCCGGCCGGCCCACCGCGGAGGTGGACGTGGTCAACCGCGGCGACCGCCCCGTCCAGGTGGGCTCGCACTTCCACTTCGCCGAGGCCAATCCCGGGCTCGAGTTCGACCGGGCGGCGGCCCGTGGCTTCCGCCTGGACGTCCCCGCCGGCACGGCGGTGCGCTTCGAGCCCGGCGACCGCAAGCGGGTCCGGCTCGTCGCCCTGGCGGGCCGCCGCGAGGTCCACGGCCTCGCGAACCGGGTGAACGGACCCCTCGACGCCCCCGGCACCGGCGCTCCCGGCACCGGCGCTCCCGGGAAGGAGGAGCAGGCATGAGCCAGGAGATGTCCCGCGCCCAGTACACGAGCCTCTACGGGCCCACCACCGGGGACCTGGTGCGTCTGGCGGACACCGAGCTGTTCCTCGAGGTGGAGCACGATCGCACGGTCCCCGGGGAGGAGGTGGTCTTCGGCGGCGGCAAGGTGATCCGGGACGGCATGGGCCACAACGGCCGGCTGACCCGGGACGACGGCGTGGTCGACACGGTGGTCACCAACGCCGTGGTCCTCGACGCCTCCGGGATCTACAAGGCGGACGTCGGCATCCGGGACGGGCAGATCAGCGGGATCGGCAAGGCCGGCAACCCGGACGTCATGGACGGCGTCGACATCCTCATCGGCGCCTCCACCGAGGTGATCGCCGGCGAGGGCCGGATCCTCACCGCCGGCGGGATCGACTCCCACATCCACTTCATCGGAGCCGACCAGATCGGCACGGCCCTGTCCTCCGGGATCACCACGATGTTCGGCGGCGGCACCGGTCCCGCGGAGGGCTCCAACGCCACCACGGTCACCCCCGGCGCGTGGCACCTCGACCGGATGTTCCGCGCCCTCGACGGCTTCCCCATGAACTTCGGGCTGCTCGGCAAGGGCCACGCGAGTGCCTCCGAGCCCCTCGCGGAGCAGATCCGCGCCGGCGCCGTGGGGCTGAAGATCCACGAGGACTGGGGCGCCACCACGGCCGCGATCGACACCGCCCTGACCGTGGCCGACGAGTTCGACGTGCAGGTGGCCATCCACACCGACACCCTCAACGAGTGCGGGTTCCTCGAGGACACGGTGGCCGCGATCGACGGACGGGTCATCCACACCTTCCACACCGAGGGCGCCGGAGGTGGCCACGCCCCGGACATCATCCGCATCGCGGCCCTGCCCCACGTGCTGCCGTCCTCGACGAACCCCACGCTGCCCTTCACCCGGAACACGGCGGAGGAGCACCTGGACATGCTCATGGTCTGCCACCACCTCAACCCGGACATCCCGGAGGACGTGGCGTTCGCGGACTCCCGGATCCGGCCCGAGACGATCGCCGCCGAGGACTTGCTGCACGACCTCGGAGTGTTCTCCATGACCTCCTCCGACTCCCAGGCCATGGGCCGCGTGGGCGAGGTGGTGCTGCGCACCTGGCAGCTCGCCGACCAGATGAAGCGGCGCACCGGGCCCCTGCCCGAGGAGACGGGCCGCGGGGACAACGCCCGGCTGAAGCGCTACGTGGCCAAGTACACGATCAACCCGGCGGTCGCGCACGGGATCGCCGACGTGGTGGGCTCGGTCGAACCGGGGAAGTTCGCCGACCTCGTGCTGTGGGACCCGGTGTTCTTCGGGGTCAAGCCCCACGCCGTGCTCAAGGGCGGGCAGATCGCGCACTCGCTCATGGGCGATCCCAACGCCTCGATCCCCACCCCGCAGCCGCAGCTCCTGCGGGACGCGTTCGGCGCGAAGGGCGCCGCTCCGCACGCGAACTCCATCACCTTCATGTCCCGCGCCGCCGTCGAGGCGGGCGTCGGCGAGCGCCTGGGCCTGCGCAAGCGGGTGCTGCCCGTGGGCGGGATCCGCGGCCTGACCAAGCGGGACATGCGGCACAACCACGCCACCCCGGAGATCGAGGTGGACCCGCAGACCTACGAGGTCCGGGTGGACGGCGAGCTCGCCACGTGCGAGCCCGCCGCGGAGCTGGCCATGGCCCAGCGCTACTTCCTGTTCTGACCGTCCGCCGGCCCCCGGACGACCCCGCACTTCCCGCACTTCCCGCACTTCCTGCACTTCCCGCAGCATGACAAGGCATCCCGAGAGGACCCGCACCCGTGATCGTCGAAGCCGTCCTCGGCAACCTGGCCGAGCTCACCGAGCCGGAGCGCGCCGGCCTGCACCTGGAGCGGGTCGCGCTCTCCGGGCCCGAGCTGCGCAGGCGCGTCCAGCGGGTCGTGACCGACCACGGGACGGAGGTGGGGATCCGCCTGACCGCGCGGCGGGAGCTCAAGGACGGCGACATCCTGCACCGGGAGGGCCACCACGCCGTGGTCGTCTCGACCCTGCCCACCGACGTCCTGGTCGTCGCGCCCGCCACGATCGAGCAGATGGGCTGTGTGGCCCACTCCCTGGGCAACCGGCACCTGCCCGCCCAGTTCCTCGGCCCCGCGGCCGAGGTCGCCGAGCTGCCCGGCCACGACGGGGTCATGGTGCTCCAGTACGACCACACCGCCGAGGCCTTCCTGCGGGAGGCCGGGGTGCGCTTCGCGCGCGTCGAGCGGCAGATGGAGGTCCCCTTCCGCCATGCCGAGCACACCCACTGAGCGCTCCCCGGGAGGCCCCGCCGGAACGCTCGCCGGCACGCTCGCCGTGCTGCAGCTGGCCGACTCCGCCCTGCCCACCGGCGCGTTCGCCCACTCCCTGGGACTCGAGACCTACGTGGACGACGGCACGGTCCGTGACGAGCCGAGCTTCCTGGCGTGGGTCCGGCACTGCCTGCACCACCAGGTGGTGCCCGCGGAGGGCTGGGCGGTGCGCGCGGTTGCCACGGCGGCCGACGACGACACCGTGTGGCGCGCCGACGACCTGCTGGCCGCCCAGGCCCTGCCGCTCCAGGTGCGGGACGCCGCGACCGCGATGGGCCGGCGGATGACCGGCATCGGCGCCGAGAACTTCCCCTCGCCCCGGCTGCTCGCCTACGCGGAGCGGCAGCGCGCCGGGACGAGCCGGGGCAACCCCGCCGTGGCCTTCGCGCTCGTGGGCTCCGGCCTCGGCGTTGCCTGGGATCAGCTCGCCGGCGCGTACCTCTTCTCGACCGTGACCTCCCTGACCCAGAACGCCGTGCGCGGCATCCCCATCGGCCAGAACGCGGGCCAGCGCGTGCTGCGCGCCCTGCACGAGGACGTCGCCCGCGGCGTCGACCGGATCGGGCGGATGGCCGACCACGAGACCGGGGCGGCCAGCCCCGGCCTGGAGATCGCCCAGATGCGCCACGCCTGGCAGCGGGCCCGCATGTTCATGTCCTGACCCCACCACCGGTCCGGTCACACCACCGGACCGCACCGACCCAGGAGCTCACCATGACCACCGTCTCCCCCGTCCCCTCCGCACCGACCGGCCGCGGCCCCGTGCGCATCGGCGTGGGCGGGCCCGTGGGCGCCGGCAAGACCCAGCTCGTGGAACGGGTCACCCGGGCCCTGGTCCACGAGGTCTCGATGGCCGCGATCACCAACGACATCTACACGATCGAGGACGCCAGGATCCTTGCGCGCAACGGCGTGCTGCCGCTGGACCGGATCGTGGGCATCGAGACCGGCGGCTGCCCGCACACGGCGATCCGCGAGGACACCTCGATGAACGAGGCCGCGATCGAGAAGCTGTGCGCCCAGCACCCGGACCTGCAGATCGTGTTCGTCGAGTCCGGCGGGGACAACCTCTCCGCCACGTTCAGCCCGGAGCTGGTGGACTTCTCGATCTACGTCATCGACGTGGCCCAGGGCGAGAAGATCCCCCGCAAGGCCGGGCAGGGCATGATCAAGTCCGACCTGTTCGTGATCAACAAGATCGACCTCGCCCCGCACGTCGGCGCCGACCTCGACGTCATGGCCGCGGACTCCGCCGTGTTCCGCAAGGACCGGCCGTTCTGCTTCACCAACCTCCGGACCGACGAGGGCCTCGAACGGATCCTCGCGTGGATCCGGCACGACGTGCTGTTGCTGGACATGGCCCCGTGACCGCCGCCGCACCCGCCGCCGGGCAGGCCGCTCCGCCGGCCGCCGCCCCGACCGGCCGGCTCGAGCTCGTCCTGGTGCCCCGCGGGGAGCGGACCGTGGCCGCCCACCAGTTCCACGCCGGTGCCCTGCGCGTGCTGCGCCCGCACCACCTGGACGGGTCGGGGCAGCCGTGCTTCGTCGTCGTCAATCCCGGCGGAGGCTACCTCGGCGGGGACCGCTACGAGCTGGACGTCACGGTCGGGGCCGCCGGCACCGCCCTGGTCACCACTCAGTCCGCGACCAAGGTGTACCGCACCCCGGCCGCACCCGCGCGCCAGGACGTGCGGTTCGAGCTCGGCCCCGGCGCGGTGCTCGAGCACCTGCCGGACCAGCTCATCGCCTACGAGGACGCCGACTACGTGCAGTCCACGACCGTGGCGATGGACCCCTCGGCCTGCCTCGTGGCGGGAGAGGTGGTCACCCCCGGGTGGGCGCCGGACGGCACCGTCTTCCGCTACCGCGGCGTGGTGCTGCGCACCGAGGTGCTGATGGGCGGGCGCACGGTGGTCCTCGACAACCTCCGCCTGCGCCCCGGGGAGGACGCCGTGGCCGAGCTCGGCTTCCTGGAGGGCCGCACGCACCTCGGGTCCCTGCTGGTAGTGGACCCCCGGGCGGACCGGGAGCTGGTGGAGGAGGTCCACGACCTGCTCACTGCGGCCGAGATCCGGGTGCCCGGGCTGCGGTGCGGCGTCTCGGAGCTGCCGGTGCCCGGCCTCGTGGTCCGCGCCCTGGGCCCCGGCTCCGCGGAGCTCACGGACCTGCTCCTCGACGTCTCGGCACTGCTGCGCGCGCGGTGGACGGGACAGCCGCGCGTGGCCCTGCGGAAGTACTGAGCCCCGCCGGACCTCCTGCCGTGCACCGGCCGGCACGGACCGGGCGCGACCTCGACCTCGAGGAGAAGTCATGCGAACTCAACCCTCCGGAAACGCCGCGGCCACATGTCCGGACAAGGATGGAGGAACTGGGTGCAGGATGTGGAAGGAGCTCTCCGTGACCGCGAGCAGCAGATGGATCCTGGGCCTGGCCCGGGTGCGGCCGGGCGACCGGATCGAGGCCCGGGAGCACCGGCAGCCGTGCTTCACCGGCACGGTCAGCGAGGTGGTTCCGCAGCTGGGGATCGCGTGGGTCCTCGAGGACCGCACAGGGCTCCGGCGGCTGGTCTCGATCCGCAGCCACCGGCTGCGCCGGTCCGAGCCGGTGACCGCCGCCTGACGGCCCGGGGCCCACAGCGCGTGGAGGTGGCTCCGGAGGCCCCGCAGCCGCACGCGACGGCCGGGGGAGGACACCGTGCCAGAGGCTTCCACGTTCGACCCGGGCAGCGACCATTGCCTGGCGCAGACCGTGGACCGGATCCGGTCCTGCTCTGCCGGCTCCGCCCCGGGGCGGAGCCGGCAGGCGACGGCTGACCCTTCCCTCCGTCGGACCGCCCGACGCTCCACCTGCCGGGGGAAGCCCCGAGGCAGGCCCCACGGGTAGCGTGCTGGGAGCGGCCCCGGCGACGGACGCGGGCCGGCCGTGCCGCCGACTCCCGGAAGGACCCCGATGATCGACGCCCTGCAGGACTTCACCTCCTCCCTGCCGCCGCTGCTCCAGTGGCTGGGGGTGGTGCTGGCAGGAGCGATCCCGTTCGTCGAGTCCTACTTCGGGTCCGTCATCGGCGTCCTGGCCGGCCTCGACCCGGCGGTCGCCGTCGGGGCCGCCGTCGTCGGCAACGTGGCCTCCATGCTGGTGCTGGTCCTGGGCGCGCACGGCCTCCGCCGCAGGTTCGCCGGCGACCCCCGGGAGCCCTCGCCCAAGCGGCAGAGACTGCGCCGGGCCTTCGACAGGTACGGCGTGGCCGGCGTGAGCCTGCTCGGCCAGACCATGCTCCCGAGCCAGATCACGGCGACGGCCATGGTCTCCTTCGGCGCGGACCGCAACGCCGTCATCCTGTGGCAGATCGTCTCCATCGTCCTGTGGGGCGTCGCCTTCGGCACGCTGGCGGCCATGGGCGTGGGCCTGCTGGACGCCGGATGAGCCGCGCCCGCACGGGAGGCGCCGCGCCGGGTGCGGAAAACCGCAGCGGCAACAGGTGGAGAACGTCGCAGTGGAGAGGGCCCGCGCGACCGTAGCGTGAGGGGCATGAGCACACCGCACGAGACCCGGCCCCTGCCACCCGCACCGTGGAGCAGCCCCGGCCGCGAGCCCCAGGACGGCCCCGGCACCGAGGGCCCCGACGACCCCTACCGCCCCGCGGGCGGTTCCCGCCCCGCCGGCCCCGCCACCGGCCCCCGGTTCCGGGAGTGGGGACCGTGGTCCCCCAAGACCCTCTTCTTCGGCACCACCGACCTCGTGGTGGACGCCGCGCTCGGCACGCTGTGGCTGACCGCCCTCGTCTCCCTGGTCTCCGCGGGCTTCGCGTCGCTCGCCGCCCTGGTGGGCGTGGTCCTGCTGGTGGCCGCGATCTACGCGGTCCGCGGGATCGAGTGGGTCGAGCGCCGCCGCACGCAGGCCGCGTTCGGGCTGCACCTGCCCGCCCCGCACCGGCGCCGCTCACCGCGCACCGACGGCTGGCGGATCGCCCACCAGTGGTGGCTGGACGTCTCCGACGCCGCGTTCTGGACGGGACTGCTGCACCTGCTCCTCACCACGGTCCTGGGCTGGGTCGCGGTGGCGGCCCTGGCCGCCACCGGCGCCGCCGTGGCCCTGACCTTCGCGCCGCTCTACGCGGCACCGAACAACCCGCTCTGGCCCTCCGAGGTGGTCGGGACGTGGCCGGACTGGGCCGTGGTCCTGACCGGGATCGCCCTGGCCCTCCTCGGGCTCCTCGTCGTGGTCCTCGCCGTGGCCGCCCACCGGGGCCTGTCCCGGCTGCTGCTGCGGGTGGACGAGGCGGTGGAGCTGCGCCGCCGGGCCGCCGAGGCCGCGGCCGCCCGCGAGACCGCCGTCCGCGGCGCCCGCACCGAGCGCTCCCGGATCGAGCGGGACCTGCACGACGGCGTGCAGCCGCAGCTCGTGTCCGTGGCCATGAACCTGTCGATGGCCCAGCGGCGGATCGACCACGACCCCGCCGGGGCCAAGGACCTCGTCGGGGAGGCGCACGCCACCACGAAGGCCGCGATCGCGGAGCTGCGCCGCCTGGCCCGGGGCTTCCACCCGGCGGTCCTGGAGGACCGGGGCCTCGACGCCGCCCTCTCCGCCGTGGCCGCCCAGTCCCCCGTCCCGGTCGCCGTGGACGTGCGGGTTCCGCGGCTGGCGCCCGAGACCGAGGCCGCCGTGTACTTCGCGGTCTCCGAAGGCATCGCCAACATGGTCAAGCACGCCCAGGCCGGCGCCGCGTCGGTGCGGGTGGGCCTCGAGACCGACCCCGCGGGAGGCACCCGCGTGGTCGCCCGGATCGCCGACGACGGCCGGGGCGGCGCCGTGGTGGTCCCCGGCGGCGGCCTGTCCGGGATCGCCGACCGGATCCGGTCCGCGGGCGGGCACTTCTTCCTCGACTCACCCGCGGGCGGGCCGACCGAGCTGACCGTCGAGCTGCCGGTCTACCGAGGGGCGGGCTCCTGATGCGCATCGTCATCGCCGAGGACGCCGTTCTCCTGCGCGCGGGCCTCGTCCGTCTGCTCACCGAGGCCGGCCACGAGGTGGTCGCCGACGTCGACACCGCGCAGGACCTGCTCAAGGCCGTCGAGCAGCACGAACCGGACTTCGCCCTCGTGGACGTGCGGCTGCCGCCGACGTTCACCGACGAGGGCATCCGCGCCGCCGTCCTCGTGCGCTCCCAGCACCCGCGGATCGCGGTGCTCGTGCTCTCGCAGTACGTCGAGGAGCGCTACGCCTCGGAGCTCATCGCGTCCCGCCGGGACGGGCTGGGGTACCTGCTCAAGGACCGGGTCGCGGACGTCGACCAGTTCCTCGAGTCCGTGGAGACCGTGGGCGCGGGCGGCACCGTCCTCGACCCGGAGGTCGTCTCCCAGCTGCTCGTGCGCTCGCGGCACCGCCAGGACCTGGACCTCCTCTCCCCGCGGGAGCACGAGGTGCTCGGGCTCATGGCCCAGGGGCTCTCCAACGCCTCGATCGCCGCGAACCTGTTCCTCACCGAGTCCTCGGTGGAGAAGCACATCCGCTCCCTGTTCACCAAGCTGGGCCTCGCCCACGAGGACGGCGGCAACCGCCGCGTCCGCGCGGTCCTGCGCTACCTCGGCTATCCCGACCCCGGGCCCGGCCACACCCCGTCCGCCCACCCGTCCCACCAGGAGCACCGGCCATGAGCACCCACCCCGAGCACCCCGCCGCCCAGGACGTCCTCAGCGAGAACGAGCGCGCCGCCTGGCTCGTCCCCACCGCCGTGCTCGGCGGCCTCGGCGCCCTCCTCCTGCTGGGCGCCGGCGGCGCGACCGCGGCCGCGTCCCTGTCCGTCCAGGAGCACCGGGTGAACACCACCGTGACCGAGTCCGTGGACACGGTCGTGGTCGACGGGCGCTCGGCCGTCATCGAGGTCGTGACGGCCGACGTCCAGGACCTGCGGGTGGAGTCCGTGTACGCCGGGTTCCAGCTCGAGAGCGCCCCCGAGCCCCGACTCGAGGACGGCCGGCTGAGCATCGACGCCCTCCCGTCGCACTCCTGGCCGGGCGCCGGCAGCGGGATGCACGTGCGCATCACCGTCCCGGCCGAGGACGAGCCCGTGGACCTGCGGCTCTCCGGCGACGCCGGCGCCCTGAGCGTCGAGGGCGACTTCGGCGACGTCCGGCTCGACACCGAGGCCGGCGTGATCGAGGTGAGCGGCAGCGCCCGCGCCCTGTGGGCGGCCTCGGAGGTGGGCGCCGTCGACCTCGACGGGGTCCGGGTGCGCGAGGACCTGGACGTGCACACCGAGGTCGGGGCCACCGAGGTCCGGCTCGTCGGCGAGGCCCCTCAGCGCGTGTCCGTCACGACCCGCGCGGGGGCCATCGAGGCCGCGGTCCCGGACGCCGAGTGGTGGACTCCCGCGGTGGCCGGCGCGGACGAGCGCGACCCGGAGGGGCTGACGGCGGCCACGGTCTGCGCCGCCGTCCCCGGCGACCGCCCCTGCCTGTACGTCTCCTCGGCCGTGGGCGCGGCGGAGATCACCTACGGCGGCCGGTCCTCCACCCCTGGCGGCGGGGCGACCGGGCGGTAGACTGGACCCTGTTGTCCGGGTCGGGCGCACCGGGAGGGGGGACGGTGCGCACTTCCTCCGAGGACCCCTGTGAACCCCCTGACCACCTCTGCCACGGCTGAGCACGCTGCCCGCGTCCCCGCCGCCCCGGTCCCCTTCGCGGAGCACCCCGCGGTCCCCCAGCACGACACCGGCCGCCGGACGACGCCCTCGTCCGGCGGCCGGTACGCCCGGCTCGTGCAGCTCGCCGGGCGCGGCTTCCTGCCGATCGCCTTCGTGGCCCGCCTGCCCCTGGCCATGCTCACCGTCGGGGCGCTCACCCTCGCCACCACCGTCAGCGGCTCCTACGTCGTCGGCGGGCTGGCCGCCGGCGCCGTCGGGATCGGGTCGGCGCTGGGCGGGCCCCTGATGGGCCACCTGGCCGACCGCGTGGGCCAGCGGGCCGTGCTGCTGGTCTCCGCCCTCGCCCACGCCGTGGCCATCGGGCTGCTGCTGATCACCGCCTACGCCCCCGCGGGGCCGGGCGCACCGGCCGTGCCGCTGCTCGTCGGCGCGTCCCTGCTCGTGGGTGCCACCTGCCCCCAGGTGGGCCCGCTGGCCCGCGTGCGGTGGCGGGGACTGGTCGGCGGGAACCGGCGCGAGCTGGACACCGCCCTGTCCTACGAGTCCACCGCCGACGAGCTGACCTTCGTGCTCGGCCCGGCCCTGGTGGGTCTTCTGGCCTCCTTGGTCGCCCCCTGGTCCCCCTTCGTCCTCGCGGCCGTCCTGACGCTCACGATGGTCACGACCTTCGCGGGGCATCCCACCCGACTGGCGGTGCCGGCCGTCTCGCGCGAGGAACGACGGCGGGCGGCGGCCCGTCCCGTCACCGGCGGCGAACGGCTCCTCGTGCTGCTCCCCGTCCTGGGCATGGTGGCCATGGGCGCGTTCTTCGGCGCCGTACAGAACGGCCTCAACGCCTTCGGCGGCGAGCACGGCATCCGCAGCGCGACGGGTCTGCTCTACGCCGTGCTCGGCATCAGCTCGGCGGCCGCGGCGCTGTCCGTGGCGTGGTGGCCGCAGCGCTTCCGGCCCGCCTCCCGCTGGGTGGCCGGCTCCGGCGCGATGGCCGCCCTGAGCCTGCTGTTCCTTCTCCCGAGCGGGATCGGGCCGATGCTCGTGGTGCTGCTGCTCGCCGGTCTGCCCCTGGGGCCCGTCATGGTCACGATCTACACCATCGGCGGGGACGTCGCCCGGCCGGAACGGCTGGGCACGGTCATGACGATGCTCGCGAGCGGCGTGGTGCTCGGCTCCGCCGTGGGCGCCGCGCTGGCCGGTCTCCTGGCCGAGAGCACCGGGCACCGCGGCGCGTTCGCCGCAGCGGTCGGCGCGGCCTGCGCAATGGTCCTGATCAGCGCCGTGCTGGCCCTGCTCCAGCGCCGGGAGCGCTGACCGGCGGCACCGCCCCGCCGCGACCGGGGTGTTCGGCACCTGTGTCCTGGTGGCGCCGGCCCTGGACCACCGCGCCGGCCGCTTCCCTGCGCCCCGACCTGTGACCGGGTCCGGCTACACCAGCGGCGACTTGGGCCGGTGCTCCCGGTTGCCGAGGCCCTCGCTGCCGTCGAGGTGGTCCACGAGCTGCCGGAGCGCCTCGAGCGAGCTCACGGTCTCCGACCAGCCGGTGACCTCGCGGATGCGCGTGGTGTCCATGATCGGCACGGCGTCGGCGAGGTCGATCCAGCCGGGGTCGGTGGGCTGCAGCCGCAACCGGTAGGTGATCGCCACGAGCGCACGGACCAGGGCCGGCGGCACGGGCAGGACACGCCGGGCGCCGAGCACCTGGGCCACGCCGTCGGCGCCGAGCACCGGCTCGGCCGCGACGTTGAACGCGCCGCCGGCACGGTGCTGGATGACCCGCCAGAACGCGTCGGCGACGTCGTCGGTGTGCAGCGTCTGGAAGCGGAACTTCTCGGGGAACGGCAGCACGGGCAGGCGCAGTCGGGCGATGAGCCCCTTGGGCACGAGGGCGCCGAAGAAGTAGTCCCCGATCTCGGGGGCGGCGTCCGCCTGGAACAGGAAGCCGGGGCGCAGCCGGGTCACCACGACCCCGGGGTGGGCCTCCTCGAACCGGTTGAGCACCGCCTCCGTCTCGGCCTTCTGCACGTTGTAGTGCGAGGTCTCGACCCCGCCGACGGGCCAGGACTCGTCCACGGCCCGGTCCTTGGGCCCGGGGCTGTAGGCGCCGAGCGAGGAGGGGTAGACGATCTGCGGCACGCCGGCGAGCAGCACGGCGTCGAGCACGTGGACGAGGCCGTCCACGTTGGTCTCGTGCATGAGCGCGAAGTCACGGTTGGGGCGGATGAGCCACACGAGGTGGATCACGGCGTCCGCGCCGGCCAGGATCTCCGCCAGCGCCGCGGTGGACTCCTTCGCGGCGATGTCGACGGTGTGCCACTCCACCCCGTCGTAGGGCTCCCCGTCCCGCTCGGGCCCCTCGCGGGAGACCCCGACGACGTGCGTGACCTCCGGCGCGGCGTGCAGCCGGCGGAGCACCGCAGTGCCCACATTGCCGGTGGCCCCCAGGACGACGATCTTCACGGTGCTCCCCCTCCGCCGGTGCAGGACCTACTGGTCCTGGACCCGGCCGCTCTCGCCCTGCAGACGGTCGATGTGCTTGGACGCCTCGGCCTTGGTGAGGTCCGCCGGCAGCTCCTCGCCGGCCTCCCGGGCCAGGGTGTCGAGGTAGCTGCGCTGCGCACTGGTCATCGGCTCCTCACCGGTGGCCCAGTCGTCCGGGTCGCGGTCGAGCCCGCTGCCCGGCTCGGGGCTGGAGGCGCCGATGGTCTGCTGCTCGTCGGGATCCGGGGATCCGCTCGCGTTCTCAGTCATGCGCCCCATGATAGTCACACCCCTTATCTTCTCCGCCCCCGGTCGCCCCCCGAACCGGCCCCGCTCCACCGCTCCTGCCGCGGCGGGGACGGAATCAGTAGGCTGGAGGACCGAGGAGATCCGCGCGGGGCGCCGGGAGACCTGGCGAGCGCCCCCGCGAGGCCCGTCCCACGAGCGAGGAGAAGCAGATGAGCGAGCAGCCGCGCACCGGCCCGAACGGCACCGCGGGCGCAGGAGTCCAGTCCGACAAGCTCGAGGCCTACATGCTCGGGCACTACGTGGGCGCGCTCTCCGGGGTGCGGCTCTTCGACGAGGCGGCCGCCACGTGGGCCGGCACCTCGTACGGGGACCGGTTCGCCACGTTCGTCGACGAGATCAAGAACGACATCGGCCACCTCGAGGCGATGATCGACCGCCTGGGCTCGGGCCGGCGCACGGTGGCCAAGGGACTCGGGACCGTCACCGGCATCGCCTCCCGGCTCAATCCGCTGAGCCGGATCCGGGAGCGGACCGGCATCGCCGCCCACGGTGAGCTCGAGATGCTGCAGTCCCTGGTGGTCGCCAAGCGCAGCATGTGGGTCACGCTCCTGGAGCTCGCACCCGCCGAGCCGCGCCTCGACGCCGAGGAGCTGAGGAAGCTCGAGGCCGACGCCGCCGACCAGTACGACCGCCTGCGGACCATCGCCGAGGAGACGGCACGGGACCGGTTCCTGGCCTGGGACTGATCCGGTGACCGACAGCTCCGCGCCCCGTGGCACCGGGGGCGCCCCTCCGTCCCCGGACGACGACGTCTCGGGCCCGGCCGCCCCCGGTGCCGCTGACTCCGCCGCCGCCTGGGAGGCGCTGCTGGCCGGCCGGACCCGGTCCGTGCCGCCCCCGGGGGCGGAGCTCGTCGAGCGCTACGGACCGCTCGTGGCGCACCGGGGCCCCCTGGTCCTCGCCCAGCTGGGGCAGAGCCTGGACGGGTTCATCGCCTCCCGCACCGGGCACGCCGAGTTCGTGACCGGCCCGGAGGACCGGGAGCACCTGCACCGGCTGCGCGCGCTCGTGGACGCCGTGGTCGTGGGCGTCGGCACGGTCGTCGCCGACGACTGCCGGCTGACGGTCCGCGCCGTGCCCGGCCCCCATCCCACCCGGGTGGTCCTGGACCCCTCGGCGCGGGCCCCGACGGCCTCGGCCGTGCTCTCGGACGGCGCCGCACCCACCCTGTGGGTCGTGGGCGAGCACGCCGACGCCCCCGTGGCACCGGCCCCGCACGTCACGGTGCTGCGCGTGCCCGCGGGCGAGTACGGGATGGCCCTCCGGACCGTGCTCGAGGCGCTGGCCCGGCGAGGCCTGCAGCGGGTGCTCGTGGAGGGCGGCGGACGCACGGTCTCCGGGTTCCTCGCGGCCGGGACGCTGCACCGCCTCTACCTCACCACCGCGCCCATGCTCATCGGGGACGGGGTGCCCGGCATCCGGTTCGCCGGCGCCGCCCGCCTCTCCGGGGCCCTGCGCGCCCCGGTGCGCCGGTTCAAGCTGGGCGACGACCTCTGCACGGAGCTGACCTTCCGCCCCTGAGCTCCGCCCGCCGCCGGGCGGGCGCCCACCCCCGGGCCATGGGCACCCCTCTCTCTTGACGCTTCGTCATGTCGCCGATATATTTCATGATACGGAATCGAGATTCCGCATCATGAATTCGAAGGAGCAACCATGAACGCCAGCCCGGCCTCCACCGCCCACGCGTCCTTCTACAGCTACACCGGCACCGACTGCGATCCCGACCTGACGCTGCCCGCACACACCGCCGCCCGCAGCACGCCGCTGTGGGTGCTCGCGGTGTCCTCGGCCTGCCTCGGAGCCGCGGTGGGACGCCTCTCGGCCCGGCACCCGTAGCGCCGCCCCGCCCACCGCACGTCACCTACGGCACCGCGCCGATCCGCCCCGACCCCCACACCCAGGAGCACCCATGGCCCCGCAGATCCGGACCGGCCGGCAGGCCCCCGACTTCACGCTCACCGACCACGAGGAGCGGCAGGTGCAGCTCTCCGAGCTGCGCGGCCGCCGGGTGGTCGTCTACTTCTACCCGAAGGCCTTCACCCCCGGCTGCACGACCGAGGCGTGCGACTTCCGGGACAACCTCGCGTCCCTCGAGGCACTCGGGGCCACCGTGCTCGGGATCTCGGGGGACGACCCCGCGACGCTGCGGAGGTTCGCCGAGGAGCACCAGCTCTCCTACCGGCTGCTCTCCGACCCGGACTCGGCGACCGCCCGGGCGTGGGGCGCCTGGGGCGAGAAGACCGTCGACGGGCAGACCGTGGTCGGCCCGCTCCGCTCGACGTTCGTGATCGAGCGGGACGGCACCGTGAGCTCCGCGGAGCACAACGTCCGGGCTGAGGGCCACGTGGCCGACCTCCGGGGCCGGCTCGCCGGCTGACGACCGTCCCCACGGGACGAAGGGCTCCTCCGCACGGCGCGGAGGAGCCCTTCGGACCACCTGCTCCCGGTCGTCATCCGCGTCCGGCGAACGGCATCCCAGAGGCGGTCAGCACGAGCGAGTTCACCGTGGCGGAGGCAGGGAGCTCGGCCATCATCAGCAGCGCCCGCCCCACCTCCTCGACGGGGAAGCTGGGCTCCGGGCGGAGCGAGCCGTCGGCCTGCAGCGCGCCGCCGTCCGTCCCCAGGCCCGCCAGCAGCTCCGTGGCCGCGTTGCCGATGTCGATCTGCCCGCAGGTGATGCCGTAGGGACGCCCGTCCAGGTCCAGGGACCGGGTGAGGCCGGTCACCGCGTGCTTGCTCGCGGTGTAGGCCGCCGACAGCGGCCGGGGCGCGTGCGCGGAGATCGATCCGTTGTTGATGATCCGCCCGCCCCGGGGGCGCTGCTCCTTCATGATCCGGACGGCCTGGGCCGAGCACAGGAACGTCCCGGTGAGGTTGACCTGCAGGGTGCGCTGCCACTCCTCGGGGTCGATCTCGTCCGCCGCGCCGCGGGGCCCGAAGGTTCCTGCGTTGTTGAACAGCACGTCGATCCGCCCGGTCAGCCGTTCGATCTCCCGGAAGGCCGAGGACACGCTCTCGGCGTCGGCCACGTCCACCGGGACGATCCGTGCCCCCGGTGCCCCCGCGGCGGTCTCCACCAGCGCGGCACGCCGCCGGCCGGTCAGCACCACCACCCACCCTGCCGCCAGGAAGGTGCGCGCCACGGCCCGGCCGATCCCCGAGCCGGCTCCCGTCACCACGAGCACCTTCTCCTCAGCGCCCGGATCTCCGCGCCGGCCCCCTGTTCCGTCCATCCTGTGCTCCTTCGACCGCGCCGCAAAGCTCCTGCCCCGCTGTGAAACCGAAGTTTCACCCGCGGCACCTCTCTGCAAAATTTTGGTAACAGGAGGGTGGAACCATTGACTTCGTCCTAGTGATCCACTTCACTATACATATCGGAAGTTTTATTCCACATTACGGAATCATAGAAGGGCTGAAGGCGGAGCAGATGCATCTCACCGAGTTCAACTCCCTCAGCAGGGCCCAGGCGGTCAAGGTCATCCGTCCCGCGCTCGACATCCCGCGCTGGCTGGAGGCGGTGGTCGACGCCCGGCCCTACTGGCACCATGATGCCCTGCTCGGGATGGCCCGCAGCGCAGCGCAGCCGTTCACGGCCGAGGAGGTCGAGCACGCGCTCTCGCACCACCCCCGCATCGGTGAGCGCGCCGAGGGCTCGCACCGGGAGGCCGGCTTCTCCCGCGCCGAGCAGTCCGCCGTCGACCCGTCGGACAGCCACGTCCAGCAGCGCCTGCGCGAGGGCAACCTCGCCTACGAGGAGAGGTTCGGCCGGGTGTTCCTCATCCGCGCCGCGGGCCGCACCCCCGAGGAGATCCTCGAGCAGCTCTCCGCCCGCATGACCAACGACCCCGCGACGGAACGGGCCGTGGTCGCCGACCAGCTGCGCCAGATCGCGCTCCTCCGTCTCGAAGGACTCGTCACCCCATGAGCTACGTCACCGCCCACGTCCTCGACTCCGTCACCGGCACCCCCGCCCGCGGGATCGCTGTGACCCTCGAGGCCGCCGACGGCACCTCCATCGCGACCGCCGAGACCGACGCCGACGGCCGCGTGCCCGAACTGGGCCCAGAGACCCTGGAATCCGGCGATTACCGGATCACCTTCGCAACGGGGCAGTACTTCGCCGGCAGGAACCAGCCGACGTTCTACCCGTTCGTGACGGTGAACTTCACGGTGCAGGCCGCGGAGAGGCACTACCACGTGCCGCTCCTGCTGAGCCCGTTCGCCTTTTCCACCTACCGGGGCAGTTGACCCAGGAGTTGACGGGCCCGCCCGTCTTCGACCGCCCCGATCAGCAGAAACCGCCTTCCACACTCCACACTCCAAGGAGAAACGTCATGACCGACGTCACCACCCGGGCCGCCACGGACACCGTCGTCCTGGGCGCCAACCAGTACGGCAAGGCCGAGAACCACGTCGTGCGGATCAACCGCGACACCGACCGCCACGAGATCCGCGACCTCGTGGTCACCTCGCAGCTGCGCGGCGACCTCGAGGCCGTGCACACCGAGGGCGACAACGCTCACTGCGTGCCGACCGACACGCAGAAGCAGACCGTGTTCGCCTTCGCCCAGCAGTACGGCATCGACTCCCCCGAGCAGTTCCTGCTCAAGCTCGCCGACCACTTCACCGGCGAGTTCGAGTGGATCACCGGTGGTCGCTGGGCCGCCCAGGAGCACGCCTGGAACCGGATCGACGACCACGACCACTGCTTCGTGCAGCACAAGGACGAAGTGCGCACCGCGGTGGTCGTCGCCGACGGCGAGGAGCGCACGGTGATCTCCGGGTTCGAGGGCCTGACGGTCCTGAAGTCCACGCAGTCCGGCTTCACGGGCTACCCGAAGGACAAGTACACAGTCCTGCCCGAGACCGAGGACCGGATCATGTCCACGGACATCGCCACCCGGTGGCGCTACAACACCACCGACGTGGACTTCGACGCCGTCTACGAGGACGTCAAGAAGATCATCCTGAGCAAGTTCACCGACCACTACTCCAAGGCTCTGCAGGAGACCCTGTACCTGATGGGCAAAGCCGTCATCGAGGCCCACCCGGAGATCGACGAGATCAAGTTCTCCTGCCCGAACAAGCACCACTTCGTCTACGACCTGGACTTCTGCGGCCTGGAGAACGACAAGGAGACCCACTACGCGGCCGACCGGCCCTACGGCCTCATCGAGGCGACGATCCAGCGCAAGGGCGCCGCGGAGAACGAGTCCGCCTGGATGGGCATCAACGGCTTCTGCTGAGCAGCGCACCACCCGGCGCCGCCGGGGTCCGTCGTCGCCGTCCGCGCACGACGACGACGGACCCCTCGTTCCACCCTCCTGCGGGCGGAGCACTCGCTCCACCACCCGTCCGGCGCCCCTGCCGCGCCCACTGCGCAGCGCGCGGCCCTTCCCGTCCTCGCTCCACCTCCTCGCTCCGCCCCGGTCCCGCTCCGACGTCGGCACCGGACCTCTCCCGTCACCAGGATTCCTAGGAGACCACCATGGCCAGGTCACGCACCGCCGAGCCGCCCACCACCACCCGCACCCGCCCGGAGGACGAGTACCTCGGGGTGGGCAGCAGCCTCGGCTACGGGCTGCAGCACGTGCTCACCATGTACGGCGGCATCATCGCGCCCCCGCTCATCATCGGCGGCGTGGCGGGGGTGACCCCGCAGGAGCAGGGCCTGCTCATCGCGGCCTGCCTCTTCGTGGGAGGCCTCGCCACGATCCTGCAGTCGTGGGGCATCAAGTTCTTCGGCTCCCAGCTGCCACTCGTGCAGGGCACCTCCTTCGCGTCCGTGGCCACCATGACCGCGATCGCCCAGGGCGAGGGCGGCATCCAGGCCGTCTTCGGCGCCGTGATCGCCTCGGCGGTCCTCGGCTTCCTCATCACGCCCTTCTTCGCCAGCATCGTGCGCTTCTTCCCGCCGGTCGTCACCGGCGTGGTGATCACCGCGATCGGCCTGACGCTGTTCCCGGTGGCCGCCCGCTGGGCCATGGGCGGCAACGCGCAGTCCCCCGAGTACGGCTCGGTGGGCAATCTCGGACTGGCAGGCCTGACCCTGCTGATCATCCTGCTGCTGTCCAAGGTGGGCAGCGCCGTCATCTCCCGGCTGTCCATCCTCCTGGGCCTGGTGCTGGGCACGGTCGCCGCGGTGCTCCTGGGCAAGGCCGACTTCAGCCAGGTGCTCGAGGGCAACATCTTCGCCTTTCCGGAGCCGCTGGCCTTCGGGCCCCCGGTCTTCGAGGTGGCCGCCATCCTGTCCATGTTCATCGTGGTGCTGGTGATCCTCACCGAGACCACCGCCGACATCATCGCCGTCGGCGAGATCGTGGACACCAAGGTCGACAAGAAGCGCATCGGCGACGGCCTGCGCGCCGACATGGCGGCCTCCGCGATCGCCCCGCTCTTCAACGGCTTCACCCAGAGCGCCTTCGCCCAGAACGTGGGACTCGTGGCGATCACCGGCGTCAAGAGCCGCTTCGTGGTCACGGCCGGCGGCTTCATCCTCGTGGTCCTCGGCCTGCTGCCCGTCCTCGGCCGGGTCGTCGCCGCGGTCCCGCCGCCCGTGCTGGGCGGTGCGGGCATCGTGCTCTTCGGCAGCGTGGCCGCCTTCGGCATCCGGACGCTGGCGAAGGTGGACTACAAGAACGGTTTCAACCTGATCATCGTGGCCACGTCCATCGGCTTCGGCATGCTGCCGATCGCGGTCCCGGAGATCTACGCGAACTTCCCGGGCTGGTTCGAGACCATCTTCCACTCGGGCATCAGCTCCGCGGCCGTGATGGCCGTCCTGCTGAACCTGCTCTTCAACGAGTTCCACGCCGGCAACCCGCCGCGGGGCACCGGCTCGGTCTTCGCCAACGCCCCGGTGCGCGCCGTGCGCTACGAGAGCCTGGAGCACCTGCAGGACCACCTGCAGGAGGGCGACACCGTCAAGAACGGCAAGCTCATGGACTGCGACGGCAACGAGGTGCCGGTCATCACCTCCGCCGGCGAGATCGTCGACACGAGGATCTGCCGCGGCCGGGAGGACACCCCCGGCTCCCCGGGCGGGCACGCCTCGCACTGACAGCCATCGGACCCATGGCACGCCCGTCCCGCCGATTGGCTCGACGGCGACGATCCTCCGGGGCGACGACGACGCCCGCCGGCCCCTCGGGGGCGGGCGGGCGTCCACGGCGCGCGCGGGGCTCAGGCCGTGGCGGGCATCAGCTCCGCGGCGATCGCCTCGGCGGCCCGGCGCAGCACGGGCACCGCCCGGCGGCCGAACTCCTCGTCCACCCGGGACACGGGCCCGGAGACGGAGATGGCCGTGGGCGTCGGCGCCCCGGGCACCGCCATCGCGTAGCAGCGCACGCCGAGCTCGGTCTCCTCGTCGTCGATCGCGTAGCCGCGCTCCCGGATCCGGTCGAGGTCAGCGAAGAGCTCCTCGAGGGTCCCGATGCTCTTGGGCGTGGGCGTGGGCATGCCCGCAGCGCCCACGATGGTGCGGACCCGATCGTCCGGCAAGGAGGCGAGCATCGCCTTGCCCACACCGGTGTCGTGGGTGTCGGCCCGGCGGCCCACCTCCGTGAACATGCGCATCGACCGGCTGGACTGCGCCTGGGCGATGTAGACCACCTCCTGGCCGTCGAGCACGGCCATGTTCGCGGACTCGCCGAGCTCGGCCACGAGCTGGTCCAGCCGGCTGCGGGCCGCGGAGCCGAACTGGCGCCCGGCGGCCTCCCCCAGCAGGATCAGCCGCGGGCCCAGCGCGTAGTTGCGGTTGGGGAGCTGGCGGACGTAGCCGGAGGGCACCAGGGTGCGCAGCAGCCGGTGGATGGTGGGCAGCGGCAGCTGGACGGCGGCGGAGAGCTCGCTGAGCGACATCTCTCCACCGGCCGCGGTGATCACTTCGAGGAGCTCGAACACGCGCTCCACCGATTGCACACCGCCCGAGGCAGGTCGTGTGGTCATGGTCTTCCGATCTCTTGGTCGTCGACGTTCTGGCGGCGGGCACCGCACGATCAGCACTGGCCCGGTGCCCCGTGACGGGCGTCACCGACATGCCTTGCCATCCCCTGCAGTCTCCCATAATATCCATAATACGAAAGTTTCATTCCATTATTCGTTTGAAATCGACAGCCCGAGTCCCCACGGAGGAACCATGGCCACGCCCAGTCCCGGTTATTCGATGATCCTGCGCGTCCAGGCGCCGGCCGGCCTCACGGTCACCAGTGAGCTCGCCACCGCCGCCGCGCGCGCCGGTGCGGCCGTGACCGCCCTCGACGTCGTGGAGTCCCACGCCGGCCACGTCGTCGTCGACGTCAGCTGCAACGTCTCGGACGCGTCCCACCGCGACGAGGTGCGGGACGCCCTCGAGACGCTCGAGGGCGTGGAGGTCCGCAAGATCAGCGACCGCACGTTCCTCATCCATCTCGGCGGCAAGATCGAGGTGACGCCCCGTGTCTCGCTGCGCAACCGCGACGACCTCTCCCGCGCCTACACCCCCGGCGTCGCCCGCGTGTGCATGGCCATCCACGAGAACCCCGAGGACGCCCGGCGGCTGACGATCAAGCGCAACACGGTGGCCGTGGTCACCGACGGCACCGCGGTGCTCGGTCTGGGCGACATCGGCCCGGCGGCCGCCCTGCCGGTCATGGAGGGCAAGGCCGCCCTCTTCAAGGCCTTCGCCGGCGTCGACGCGTGGCCCGTGTGCCTCGACACGAAGGACACCGACGAGATCGTGCGGATCGTCAAGGCCATGGCCCCCGTCTACGGCGGGATCAACCTGGAGGACATCGCGGCCCCGCGCTGCTTCGAGATCGAGGCCCGGCTGCGCGAGGAGCTCGACATCCCGGTCTTCCACGACGACCAGCACGGCACCGCGATCGTCGCCCTGGCCGCGCTGTTCAACGCCCTGCGCGTGGTGGACAAGAAGATCGAGGACGTCAGGATCGTGGTCTCCGGGGTCGGCGCCGCGGGCCACGCCATCATCCAGCTGCTCAAGGCTCAGGGCGTGCGGAACATCGTCGCCTGCTCCCGCAAGGGCGCCATCCACCGCGGGGAGAGCTACGACGACGCCCACCGCCAGTGGATCGCCGAGAACACGAACGAGCAGGCCTTCTCCGGCTCGCTCAAGGAGGCCGTCGTCGGCGCCGACGTCTTCATCGGCGTCTCCGCCCCCAACCTGCTCGACGAGGCGGACATCGCCGCGATGAACGACCGCGCGATCGTCTTCGCCATGGCCAACCCCGACCCCGAGGTCGACCCGGGCGTCGCTGCCGAGCACGCCGCAGTGGTCGCGACCGGACGCTCGGAC
This sequence comes from Kocuria nitroreducens, assembly GCF_042879195.1. Lineage (NCBI taxonomy): Bacteria > Bacillati > Actinomycetota > Actinomycetes > Micrococcales > Micrococcaceae > Kocuria > Kocuria nitroreducens. The sequence continues at coordinate 19,713 of NZ_JBHZTC010000014.1, read as the reverse complement.
TTCCCGAACCAGATCAACAACGTCCTGGCCTTCCCGGGCCTGTTCCGCGGCCTCCTCGACGCCGGGGCCTCCGACATCACCACCGAGATGCTGGTCGCCGCCGCGCGGGCCATCGCCGACTGCGTGGCCGAGGACGAGCTCAACGCGAGCTACATCGTCCCCAGCGTCTTCGACCAGCACGTGGCCCCCGCCGTGGCCGAGGCCGTGCGCGCCACCGCGGAGGCCGTCGGCGCCACGGTCGATGCCACCACCGGCCCCACGACCGGCGCCGCCGCCGCCCGCCCCTGATCCCCGACCCGCACCGGACCGTCCACGGACCCACCAGCTGCCAGGAGGCATCCCCATGACCACCACGAGCACCGTCGAGCACACCCTTCCTGAGGACCTCGAGCGCGCCGGAGAGATCCTCACCGACGAGGCCCTCCAGTTCGTCGCCGAGCTGCACCGCCGCTTCGGCCCGCGCCGGACCGAGCTGCTCGGCGCGCGCGAGCAGCACCGCCGCCGCGCGGCCGAGACCGGCACCCTGGACTTCCTCCCGGAGACCCGGGAGATCCGGGAGGGGGACTGGAAGGTCGCCCCGGCACCGCCGGCCCTGCAGGACCGCCGGGTCGAGATGACCGGGCCGGCCTCCCCGGCCAAGATGGCGATCAACGCCCTGAACTCCGGGGCGAAGGTGTGGCTCGCCGATCTCGAGGACGCCTCGAGCCCCACCTGGCACAACCAGGTGGACGGCATCCTCAACCTGCGCGACGCCGCGCGGGGCACCCTGAGCTTCACCTCCCCGGAGGGCAAGCAGTACGCGCTGCGCCAGGACGCCCCGCTCGCCGTGGTGGTCACCCGGCCCCGCGGCTGGCACCTGCCCGAGCACAACGTCACCGTGGACGGGCAGCCCGCCTCCGGCGCGCTCGTGGACTTCGGCCTGCACTTCTTCCACACGGCGAAGGTGCTGATCGACAACGGGCACGGACCGTACTACTACCTGCCGAAGCTGGAGTCCGCCCAGGAGGCGCGGCTGTGGAACGACGTGTTCACGTTCGCCGAGGAGCACCTGGGCATCGAGCACGGCACCGTCCGGGCGACCGTGCTCATCGAGACGATCCCCGCGGCGTTCCAGATGGAGGAGATCCTCTGGGAGCTGCGCGAGCACGCCTCCGGGCTCAACGCGGGGCGCTGGGACTACCTCTTCAGCATCATCAAGTACTTCCGCGACGCGGGCGAGCGGTTCGTCCTGGCGGACCGCTCCACGATCACCATGACGGCCCCGCTGATGCGGGCCTACACCGAGCTGCTCGTGAAGACCTGTCACCGCCGCGGGGCCTTCGCCATGGGCGGCATGGCCGCCGTGATCCCGAACCGCCGGGACCAGGAGGCCACCGAGGCCGCGTTCGCCAAGGTGCGCGCGGACAAGACCCGCGAGGCCCAGGACGGCTTCGACGGATCGTGGGTGGCCCACCCGGACCTGGTGCCCACCTGCCGGGAGGTCTTCGACGGGGTCCTCGACGGAAGGCCCAACCAGGTGGACCGGCTGCGCGAGGACGTGCAGGTGAGCCCCGAGCAGCTGCTCGACGTCCCCAGCGCCGGGCGCGTGAGCACCCAGCAGGAGCTTGCGGCCAACCTCTACGTGGCCGTCCGCTACACCGCCGTGTGGCTGTCCGGCAACGGAGCCGTGGCCATCCACAACCTCATGGAGGACGCCGCGACCGCCGAGATCTCCCGCTCGCAGATCTGGCAGCAGATCCGCAACGGCGTGGTCTACGAGGACACCGGGAACACCGCGACCCGCGAGCTCGTCGCCGAGGAGCTCCGGCGGCAGCAGGAAGTGCTGCGGGCCGAGGTGGACCAGGAGTCGTTCGAGTCCTACTTCGAGCCGGCCGCGCGGCTGATCGCCGACCTCGTCCTGGACGAGGAGTACGTCGACTTCCTCACCCTGCCCGCATACGACCTCATCGAGGGCCGGTGAGCGGCACGACCACGAGCCTGCCCGCCGCGTTCGGCCGGCGCGCCGGACTGCTGCTGGAGGACACCGACGCGGCACTGGAGCGCTGCTTCCCCGGCGACGACGGGTCGCGGCAGCCGCTGCACACCTGCTACGTCCCCGCGGACCTCGTCACGCCGGCCACGGCCGGCGAGTGGGGCGGGGCGGCGCTGGCCGCGGCCGAGGCGGCCGGCGGGCTGGCCGCCCTCGCCGAGCTGGCGGGGGTCGAGGAGCCGCTGCGCGGGGAGCTCGTGGCCCGCACGGAGCGCAAGCTGCGCGAGGAGCCGGTCGAGGATCTGCGCCTGGACCTCGAGGACGGCTACGGCGAGCGCCCCGGCGCCGAGGAGGACGAGGCCGCCGTCGGCGCCGCGCGCACCGTCGCCGCGATGGCCCTGGCCCGGCACCGCGGGAGCTCCCCGCAGCCGGCGTTCGCCGGTATCCGCTTCAAGAGCCTCGAGGCCGCGACCCGCGACCGGGGGCTGCGGACGCTGGACCTGTTCGTGAGCACGCTGGTGCGCGAGGGAGGTCTCGCGGAGGCCGGGGTGGCCGAGGACGGTCTGCCGCCGGGCCTGGTGCTGACCCTGCCGAAGGTCTCGACCGTGGCGCAGGTGGAGGTCATGGTCGAGGCGTGCCGTGCGCTGGAGGACGCCCTGGGGCTGCCGAGCGGTCGCCTGCGCTTCGAGATCCAGATGGAGACGGCCCCGATGGTCCTGGGGCTGGACGGCACCTGCCCGATCCCGGCGATGCTGCGTGTGGCCGAGGGCCGGGTCACGGCCCTGCACTACGGCACCTACGACTACTCCGCCTCTCTCGGTGTGGCCGCGGAGTTCCAGTCGATGGAGCACCCCGTGGCCGACCACGCGAAGCAGGTCATGCAGGTGGCCGTGGCCGGAACCGGTGTGCGCCTGTCCGACGGCTCCACCAACCGGCTGCCCGTGGGGGACCCGGCCCAGCGGCGCGAGGCCTGGGCCCTGCACGCGCGCCTCGTCCGGCGCTCCCTGGAACGGGCCCTGTACCAGGGCTGGGACCTGCACGCGCACCAGCTGCCCACCCGGTTCCTCGCGAACTACGCCTTCTACCGCGGCTCGTTCGACGCGGCCGCGCACCGCTTGCGGGTGTATCGCAACCGCTCGGTGCCCGGCATCGAGGCCGCCGACGTCGCCGACGAACCCGCGACCGCCCGCGCCCTGGCCCGCTTCGTCCACCGCGGCGTGCTGTGCGGGGCGATCGGCGAGGAGGAGCTGGAGTCCGAGGCCGGTCTCGGCGCGCTCGAGCTGGCCACCCTCGCCCACCCCTGCACCCCCGTGCGCACCCCGACCCCTGGAGACCACCGACCATGACCGAACCCACCTACTGGGCGCCGCACGGCGGCCACCCCGACCAGACCCAGCTGCTCACGGACCGGGCGATGTTCTCGGAGGCCTACGCGGTGATCCCGCGCGGGACCATGCGGGACATCGTGACCAGCCGGCTCCCGTTCTGGGAGGACACCCGGGTCTGGGTGCTCGCCCGGCCCCTGTCCGGGTTCGCGGAGACCTTCTCGCAGTACATCGTGGAGATCGCCCCCGGCGGCGGCAGCGACCGGCCCGAGACGGAGCCCGGCGTGGAGGGCGTGCTCTTCCTCATGGAGGGGGCGCTCGTCCTGACCGTCGACGGGGAGGAGCACGAGCTCGTGCCCGGCGGATACGCGTTCCTCCCCCCGGAGTGCGAGTGGACCGTGCGCAACACCGGTGACGAGCCCGCCCGCCTGCACTGGATCCGCAAGGCCTACGAGTACGTCCGGGGCATCGAGGTCCCGGAGCCGTTCGTCACCAACGAGCAGGAGGTTGCCCCGACCCCCATGCCGGGGACCGACGGCAAGTGGGCGACCACGCGCTTCGTGGACCCGGATGACGTCCGGTACGACATGCACGTGACGATCGTGACCTTCGAGCCGGGCGCGGTGATCCCCTTCGCCGAGACCCACGTCATGGAGCACGGCCTCTACGTCCTCGAGGGCAAGGCCGTCTATCGGCTCAACCAGGACTGGGTCGAGGTGGAGGCCGGCGACTTCATGTGGCTGCGGGCGTTCTGCCCCCAGGCCTGCTACGCGGGCGGCCCGGGGCGGTTCCGGTACCTGCTCTACAAGGACGTCAACCGGCAGATGAAGCTGCGCTGACCCGTCGGCTCGCGCCCCACCCGACCGGACCCCGCACCACCTCCTCGCCGTGGTGGTGCGGGGTCCTTCGACGCCCGGGGCCGGTCGGCCATCGATCCCCCACTTCCGCAGGATGAAATAAAGTTTTCGCCCAGACGTTGACCTGCGTCACACATCGTCGTAGCATTTTCGTAGAACAGAATACAAATTCCACGATACGAAAGATGCGCACCGCGCATCGACCCCCACCCAGGAGGACCCGATGTCGTACACCGTGAACTGCTCCATCCTGCTCACCGATCTGCCACTGCTGGAGCGCCCCGCGGCGGCCAGGGCGGCCGGCTTCGACGCCGTCGAGTTCTGGTGGCCCTTCGGGGCCTCCGTCCCCGCCGACCGCGAGGTGGACGCCTTCGTGGACGCGATCCGGGACGCCGGGGTGCAGCTGACCGGGCTGAACTTTAACGCCGGCGACATGCCGGGCGGCGACCGCGGTCTCGTGTCCTGGATCGGCCGCGAGGCGGAGTTCACCGAGAACGTGGCCGTGGTCGCCGCCATCGGCGAGCGCACGGGGTGCCGGGCCTTCAACGCCCTCTACGGCAACCGGCAGCCCGAGCACGCCCCCGAGGCCCAGGACGCGCTCGCCGTGCGCAACCTCGTGGCCGCCGCCGAGGGCGTGGCCGGAATCGGCGGGACCGTGCTCCTCGAGCCGGTCTCCGGGGCTCCGGCGTACCCGCTGAAGACCGCCCAGGACGCCCTGGACGTCATCGCGACGGTCAGAGCGGCCGGACCGGACAACGTCAGGCTGCTCGCCGACCTCTACCACCTGGCCGTCAACGGCGACGACGTCGACGCCGTGATCGAGGCCCACGCCGCCGAGTTCGGGCACCTCCAGATCGCCGACGCCCCCGGGCGCAACGAGCCCGGCACCGGCGAGCTGCCGCTGCAGCGCTGGACCGCCCGCAGCCGCGAGCTCGGCTATCCCGGGCCCGTGGGCCTCGAGTACAAGGCGTCCCAGAAGGACCCCTTCGCGTGGCTGTCCGCAGTGGCCTCGGCATGAGCACCACCGCGGCCCCGCACCACGGCTCCGCCCAACCCGGTTCCCCGCAGCACGAACGCCCGCAGCACGATCTCCCGCAGGACAGTGAGGACAGCACCATGGCCACCCGCACCGACACCACCACCGTCACCGTCATCGGCCTCGGCATCATGGGCCTGCCCATGGCCAAGAACCTCGTCAAGGCCGGCTACGACGTCGTCGGCTTCAACCGCTCCCAGGACAAGATCGACCAGCTCGTCGGGGCCGGCGGGAGGGGCGCGTCCAGCGTGGCCGAGTCGGTGCAGAACGCCGACGTCGTGATCACGATGGTCCCGGACTCCCCCGATGTCGAGGCCGTCGTGACCGGCGAGGACGGCGTCCTCGCCCACGCCCGGCAGGGCACCATCTGGATCGATGCCAGCTCCATCCGCCCCGACGTCGCCGCCCGCCTCGCCGAGCAGGCCGCCGCCAAGGGTCTGCGCCCGTTGGACGCCCCCGTCTCCGGCGGCGAGCAGGGCGCGATCGACGCCGCGCTGTCGATCATGGTCGGCGGCGAGGAGAGCGACTTCGAGGCGGCCCGCCCGGTGCTCGAGGCCGTCGGGAAGACCGTCGTGCACGTGGGCCCCGCCGGATCCGGGCAGACCGTCAAGGCCGCCAACCAGCTCATCGTGGCCGGCAACATCCAGCTCCTCGCGGAGGCCGTCGTCTTCCTCGAGGCCTACGGCGTGGACACGGACGCCGCGCTGAAGGTCCTCGGCGGCGGCCTGGCCGGCTCCAAGGTCCTGGACCAGAAGGGCCAGAAGATGCTGGACCGGAACTTCGACCCGGGCTTCCGCCTGCAGCTGCACCACAAGGACATGGGCATCGTGACCTCCGCGGCCCGCGAGGCCGGCGTGGCCGTACCGCTCGGCGCCATCGTCGCCCAGCTCGTGGCCGCCACCGTCAACAAGGGCGACGGCGGGCTCGACCACTCGGGTCTCTTCAAGCTCACCGAGGAGCTCTCCGGCCGCACGGGCCGATAGTCCTCTCCGCCCCGGCGGCCCCGCCGCACCTGCACCCGCACCCGTAACATCTGAAGACCTGAACAAGGAGTTCATCATGGCCAGAATGCGCACGGTCGACGCCGTCGTCGCCATCCTCGAGAAGGAGGGCGCCACCGAGGCCTTCGGCCTGCCCGGCGCCGCCATCAACCCGTTCTACTCGGCGATGCGCGCCCACGGCGGCATCCGGCACACCCTCGCCCGGCACGTCGAGGGCGCCTCGCACATGGCCGACGGCTACACCCGCGCGGCGCCGGGCAACATCGGGATCTGCGTCGGCACGTCCGGTCCCGCCGGCACCGACATGATCACCGGCCTCTACGCCGCGTGGGCGGACTCCGTCCCGATCCTGTGCATCACCGGCCAGGCGCCGGTGGCCAAGCTGCACAAGGAGGACTTCCAGGCCGTGGACATCTCCTCCATCGCAGCACCCGTCACCAAGATGGCGATGACCGTCCTGGAGCCCGGCCAGGTCCCGGGGGCGTTCCAGAAGGCGTTCCACCTGATGCGCTCCGGCCGCCCCGGACCGGTCCTGCTGGACCTGCCCCTGGACGTGCAACTGGCCGAGATCGAGTTCGACATCGAGGCCTACGAGCCGATGCGTCCCGACCGCCCCGCGGCCACCCGGATCCAGGCCGAGAAGGCCCTGGACATGATGTTCGCCGCGCAGCGTCCGCTCATCGTGGCCGGCGGCGGCATCATCAACGCCAACGCCTCGGCGCAGCTGGTCGAGCTGGCCGAGCTGCTCGACGTCCCCGTGATCCCGACCCTCATGGGCTGGGGCGCCATCCCCGACGACCACCCCCTGATGGCGGGCATGGTGGGACTGCAGACCTCCCACCGCTACGGCAACGCGACGTTCCTGGAGTCCGACTTCGTGCTGGGCATCGGCAACCGGTGGGCCAACCGCCACACCGGCGGCCTGGACACCTACACCGCCGGCCGCCGGTTCGTGCACATCGACATCGAGCCCACCCAGATCGGGCGCGTGTTCTCCCCCGACCTCGGCATCGTCTCCGACGCCGGCGCGGCCCTCGACGTCCTGCTGGAGGTGGCCCGCGAGCGCAAGGACCGCGGTGCGGTCCCGGACCGGGACCGCTGGGTGCTGGACTGCGCCCGGCGCAAGGGCGCCCTGCAGCGCAAGACCCACTTCCCCGACGTCCCGATCAAGCCGCAGCGCGTGTACGAGGAGATGAACACCGCCTTCGGCAAGGACGTCACCTACGTCTCCACGATCGGGCTCTCCCAGATCGCCGGCGGTCAGTTCCTGCACGCCTACGGCCCCCGGCAGTGGATCAACGCCGGCCAGGCCGGTCCCCTGGGCTGGACCGCCCCCGCGGCCCTCGGCGTGGTGCGCGGCAAGCCGGGACAGACCGTGGTGGCCCTCTCGGGGGACTACGACTTCCAGTTCATGGTGGAGGAGCTGGCCGTGGGCGCCCAGTTCAACCTGCCGTACCTGCACGTGGTCGTGAACAACTCCTACCTGGGCCTGATCCGCCAGTCCCAGCGCGGGTTCTCCATGGAGCAGAACGTGTCACTGGCGTTCGAGAACATCAACTCGCCCGAGACGGAGGGTTATGGTGTGGACCACGTCAAGGTGGCCGAGGGGCTGGGCTGCAAGGCAGTGCGGGTGACCGACCCGGAGAAGCTGCAGGAGTCCTTCGCCGAGGCCCACGAGATGCTGGAGCGCTTCAACGTGCCCGTGGTGGTGGAGGTCATCCTGGAGAAGGTCACCAACATCTCCATGGGCACGGAGATCGACGGCGTGGTGGAGTTCGAGGAGCTGGCCGAACGCGGCGAGGACGCCCCCACCGCGATCGCCCTGCTCGACTGACCCGTCGGCCCCGTGCCGGCACCCGACCAGGACAGGAGGACCGACGTGCGCATCGTCGTTGCCCCGGACAAGTTCAAGGGCTCGCTCGAGGCCCCCGACGTGGCCGCGGCCCTCGAGACAGGCATCCATGCGGTGGATCCCTCGGCCGAGGTGGTCCGGCTGCCCGTGGCCGACGGCGGCGAGGGCACCCTCGAGGCCGCCCTCGGCGCCGGGTTCACCGCGTGGCCCGTCACGGTGACCGGTCCCGTGGGCCGGCCGGTCCAGGCGGAGTTCGCCCTGCGGGACCGCACCGCGGTGGTGGAGATGGCCCTCGCCTCCGGGCTCGCCGCCCTGCCCGTGGACGAGCGCGGGGAGCCCGTCCTCGACGCCGGCGGCGCGACCAGCCGCGGCACCGGCGAGCTCGTCCGCGCCGCGCTCGACGCCGGCGCCGAGCGCGTGGTCCTGGGCGTCGGGGGCAGCGCCTGCACCGACGGCGGGGCCGGGCTGCTGCAGGCTCTGGGGGCCCGGCTGCTGGACGCCGCGGGCGAGGAGCTGGGCCGGGGCGGAGCCGCCCTGGCCCGCCTGGACCGTGTGGACGTCGCCGGCCTCGACCCGCGGCTGGCGGGCACCGAGTTCGTCCTGGCCGCCGACGTCGACCACCCGCTGCTTGGCGGGCGCGGCGCCGCAGCGGTGTTCGGACCCCAGAAGGGCGCGGGGCCCGCTCAGGTGCGCGAGCTCGACACCGCCCTGACCGTTCTGCGGGACCGGCTGGCCGACGCCCTCGGGGAGACCGCCCGGCGCGCGGCCGACGCCCCGGGCGCCGGCGCGGCGGGGGGCGTCGGCTTCGCGGCGCTCGCCGTGCTCGGCGCCCGCCGCCGCCCCGGCGTCGAGGTGGTCCTCGAGTTCGTGGGCCTCTCGGACCGGCTCGCCGGCGCCGACCTCGTGGTCACCGGCGAGGGCAGCCTGGACGAGCAGTCCCTCGGCGGGAAGACCCCGCTCGGGGTGCTCGACACCGCCCGGGCCGCGGATGTGCCCGCCGTGGCGGTGTGCGGACGGACCACGCTGGCCCCGCGCGTCCTGCGGGAGGCGGGGTTCCTGCGGACCTACGCGCTGACCGACCTCGAGCCGGATCCGCGCACGTGCATGCGGGAGGCCGGACGGCTGCTGGAGCAGGTGGGCGCCCAGCTCGCCCGTGAGCTCCCCGGTTTGCTCTCCGCGCCCGGCACCGACGACGCCGACGACGACCGGAAGGACCCTTCGTGACCGACCAGAAGAAGCCGGACGACCAGGACCCCGCGGACCGGCGGCGGACCGACCGCGCGGGCTCCCCGCAGACGGGACCCGCCGCGGACCCGGCCGCTGAGCCGACGGCGGCACAGAGCCCGGAGGAGACCGCCCGGAGCATCGCGCAGGAGGACTCCGCGCGCTCGGTGACGAAGGCGGAGCGCGCCCAGCAGGCGTTCGAGGCGGAGCACGAGCGCCGGCTGCACGTCAGCGACGACGTCAACGACCCCGAGCGCGTGCGCCGCATGATCGAGGCGTACCGGCAGGAGCACGGGCTCCCGCAGCCCGCCCCCAGGGCGAGCCGGGACGGCGCACGCGGAAGCGACGACCGGGACCTGGATCTCGTGGTGCGCGGGAGGAACGTCTCCTGCGGCACCGGGTTCTTCTCCCGGGAGATCGGCGTGCGAGACGGTCGGATCGTGGCGGTCGAGCCTCTCGGCGCCGGCCTGACCGGCCGCGAGGTCCTGGAACTCGCCGACGACGAGACCCTGCTGCCCGGGCTGGTGGACACCCACGTCCACATCAACGAGCCCGGCCGCACCGAGTGGGAGGGCTTCGCCTCCGCGACCCGGGCCGCCGCGGCCGGGGGCGTGACCACGGTCCTCGACATGCCGCTCAACTCGATCCCCGCGACGGTCAACGTGCCGGCCCTCGAGTACAAGCGGCTCTTCGCCCAGGACCACGTCTTCGTGGACGTCGGCTTCTGGGGCGGGGCGATCCCCGGCAACAAGCCCCACCTGCGCGAGCTGCACGACGACGGCGTCTTCGGCTTCAAGTGCTTCCTGCTGCACTCCGGCGTGGACGAGTTCCCGCACCTCGAGGCCGACGAGATGGAGGAGGACCTCGCCGAGATCAAGACCTTCGACTCGCTGATGATCGTGCACGCCGAGGACTCCCGGGCCATCGACCGCGCCCCGCACCCGGAGGGGGACGTCTACGAGAACTTCCTGGCCTCCCGTCCGCGCGGGGCGGAGAACCTGGCGATCGCCGAGGTCATCGAACGCACCCGCTGGACCGGGGCGCGCTCGCACATCCTGCACCTGTCCTCCTCGGACGCCCTGCCCATGCTCGCCACCGCCAAGCGGGACGGCCTGGACATCACGGTGGAGACCTGCCCGCACTACCTCACCCTGCTCGCCGAGGAGGTGCCCAACGGGGCCACCGCCTTCAAGTGCTGCCCGCCCGTGCGGGAGGTCGGCAACCGCGAGCTCCTCTGGGAGGGACTGCTCGACGGCACCATCGACTTCATCGTCTCCGACCACTCCCCCTCGACCCTGGACCTGAAGGACCTGGACAACGGGGACTTCGGCGTGGCGTGGGGCGGGGTGTCCTCCCTGCAACTGGGGCTCTCCCTCATCTGGACCGAGGCCCGCCGCCGGGGTGTCGGGCTGGGCCGCGTGGTGGAGTGGATGTCCACGAAACCCGCCCAGCGGGCCGGCCTGCGCACCAAGGGCAAGCTGTCCCTGGGCTACGACGCGGACCTGGTGGTCTTCGCGGCCGACGACGCGTTCGTGGTCGACGCCGGGCGGCTGCACCACCGGAACCCCATCACCCCGTACCAGGGCAAGGCGCTGTCGGGAAAGGTGCGCAAGACCTTCGTGCGGGGCACCGCCGTGGACTTCGAGACGCCGCGGGGCCGGCTCGTCCGGCGCGGGGAGAGCTGACCGGACGCCGTGCGGGTTCGCCGACGGACGGGTCCGTGGGACGCCGCCCGGACATGGCTAGCCCACGGCATCCACTTCGACGACGCCGAGGTGGCCCGCCCGGGTGCGGCCGGGGTGGGCGTGGCCCACTGCCCCACGCCCACCATGCGCCCGGCATCCCGGACATGCCGTGCCGTCGAGCTCGAGGACGCGGGATCCCCGTGGGGCTCGGGGGTGGAGGGGTCCGCCTCCAACACGGCGCGATCACCGGTCCGGACGTGGAGGCTCGTTGCCGAGCACTCCGCGGCGGCCCCACCGCCTGGTGAACGCCTGAGACACCGTCCCGGCCGCTTCTCCGTCCTCGCGGGAGAAGCCGGTGCCCGGGAACGCATCGGTGCCCCGGGCGCCGGCCGCTCCCCGCGGCGAGCACGACGATGCAGGGGCGTCCTCCGCCCGCTCCGGCGTGTCGCCGGAGCGGGCGGAGGACGCCCCTGACCGGACCCCCGGGGGATTCCCCGGACGTGCGGGGTCTCAGGAGGCCTCGTCCTTCTGTCCGATCACCTGCAGGATCTGGCCCGTGTGCGTGATCTCCCCGGAGTCGATCATCTTCCGGACGTCGTCGAAACGGTGCCCCGGAACGACCGCGACCTCGCCCCCGTCGCTGTTCACGACGGCACCGTCCTGGATCCGGTCGCCCTCCTCCAGGTGCGCGAGCACGTCCGCCCGGACGACCCGCACCGGCGCCGCCGCCATGACGGACTGGTTCCGGGAGTTGCCGACGGTCAGCTCGTTGAACAGGAGGTTGAGGGCGATGGCCACGAGCGCCGCGGCGCTGATCCCCGAGCCGAGGATGGTCTGCGTCCAGGACGGGAAACCGGCGTAGAACTGTGGTGCGGCCACGGGGATGAGGCCGAAGGCGAAGGCGACCGCCACGATGACGAGATTCATGGAGTTGCTGAAGTTCACCTTGGCCAGCGTGCGGACGCCGGAGGACGCCACCGTGCCGAAGAGCACGATCGACGCGCCGCCGAGGACCGGGGTCGGGATGGCCGCGACGACCTCCCCGATGACGGGGAACAGGCCCAGCCCGACCATGATGACCCCGGCGGCGGTGACCACGAAGCGGCTGCGGACGCCCGTCACCGCGACGAGTCCCACGTTGGCGGCGAAGGCCGTCTGGGTGAACGAGTTGAACACCGGCGCCCCCGCGGAGGAGAGCATGTCGGCCCGGAGGCCGTTGGCCACGCGCTTCGAGTCGACCCGGGCCCCGGTGATCTCCCCCACGGCGAGGATGTCCGCCGTGGTCTCGGTCATCGTCACGAGCACCACGATGAGCATCGAGATGATCGAGGCGACCTCGAAGGTCGGAGGCCCGAAGGCCAGGGGCGTCGGAAACGTGACGATGCCGCCCTCGCCCACGCCGGAGAAGTCCACCATCCCCAGCACGTGGGCGATCGCCGTGCCGAGGACGAAGGAGAGCAGGATGGACAGGCGGGAGATCATCCCGACGCCCACCTTCGACAGCACCAGCACGATGAGCAGGGTGATCCCCGCCAGCATCAGGCTGCGGGGATCGGCCGCTCCGCCTTCCCCGTCACCGGCGGCCCAGGAGATCGCGACCGGCAGCAGGGAGATGCCGATGACCGTGATGACCGTTCCCGTGACCACGGGCGGGAACAGCCGGAGGATGCGGGAGAACGCGCCGGCGAGCAGGAAGCCGACCACCGAGGAGACGAGAACGGCCCCGAAGATGGTGGTCAGGTCGTTGCCCCCGGCCAGGATCGCCAGCATCGGGGCGACCCCGGCGAAGGACACGCCCTGCACGAGCGGCAGCTTGGAGCCGAGGAAGGGGGCCCCGAAGCTCTGCAGGACGGTGGCGACACCACCCATGAGCAAGCAGGAGCTGATGAGGAGGGCGATCTCCTCGCCGGAGAGCCCGGCGGCCTGCCCGATGATGAGGGGGACGGCGACGATGGCACCGTACATGGTGAGGACGTGCTGGAAGCCGTAGGCGGTGGTCCGTCCCAGGGGAAGCCGCTCGTCCTCCGGGCCGGGCGCGCGTGCTGGGCGCGCTGGGCGTCCACGGCGGGTCGTGCGATCTGTGGTCGGGTGGCCAGATGTGGTCGATGACATGGAAGAAGCCTCCTTCAGCGCGCAGGCGTCGGCTCTGCAGCGCAAGGTCCGGCGATCCTCTGTTTTTCCCGGGTCCGCCCGGTGCCGGCGGGTCCCCCGTGAAGTGTCCAGATCTTGTGGTCCCGGTGGAAGCCGACCGGGCGCGGCGGTGGTCGGGTCAGTACTCGGTGCGGTGGGCGTTGTCGGCCCAGGCCTCGAACGGATCCGTGCGCGTGGCGAGCGGAACGTGGCGGACCGGCAGGGCCCGGTCCCGCTTCTCCGCGCCCTGGGCGAAGAACTCGTAGAACTCCGCGTCGTCGAAACCGCCGGCCGCCGCGTCGTGCCGGTCGGCGGCGAAGTACACCGCGTCCAGCCGGGCCCACAGCGAGGCCGAGAGGCACAGCGGGCACGGTTCGCAACTGGTGTAGAGCACGGCCCCCCTGAGCTCGAAGGTCCCCAGCTCGCGGCAGGCACTGCGGATCGCCATGACCTCCGCATGCGCCGTGGGGTCGTTGTCCGCCGTGACGCGGTTGACGGCAGAGAACTCCCGCCCGTCAGCCGTCACGACCACGGCGCCGAACGGTCCGCCGTCGACAGCGGCGTTCTCCGCCGCGAGGTCGACGGCATGTTGGAGGTAGGTCTGGGTGTGCGTGGATTCTTCGTGAACGGTCGACATGATGCTCAGTCCTCACGGATCGTGGGGGACCCGGAGAACGGCTGATGTCCGTCGGCGGGCCCACCCGGCTGTCAGATCATGCCCGGTAGATAGCCCCGCCCGACCGGGACCCGCCATTGGCTGAGGCCAACGTAGAGCAGTTCGACGTGAGGTACAACACATTGTGGAATAATTCTTCCACGTGGGCGTGTGAGCCGGTGGCGGTGAGCGATCTCTTGCGGCCGCGTCATGGCGTGGTTAGGGTGTGACTCAGCCTACGGCGGGTCCTCACCGGACTATCTACCGGGCGAGCAACTACGAATCGCGCTGGTCCGCCGCCAGAGAGCTCCCGGTACACCCGGGGAACCACCTGACTCCACGTCGCGGCGAACGGCACGCACCGAGGAGTTCACCGCCATGATCGACATCGAGCCGCCACGTGGTCGCCACAACCGGGTCCACCTGCTGCCGGGAGGTCCGCACCGGGCGTGCGTGGGCACAGCCGAGTTCGGCGACGGCGTGTCCACGGTGCATCCCCGGTTCGTGGCCGCCGGTCCGCGGACGACGGCGCACCACGTGATCCTGTGCCGGTCCGCTCCCGTCCTCGCCGGACACCGCACCGGCGCGTCCGGGTCCGCCGACCGGTTCGACGATGCCGCCGCCCGTGGGGCCACGGGCACCACCTGGGCGGACACCGCCGGACGAGCAGCGCGGCGTTCCACGAGCAGATCCGCAGTGACGGCACCGGCCGCGTCGGCTTCGGCACCGCCCGCGTCAGCTTCGACGTCCTCCGTCAGGACCGCGCACCCGCGTCCCGCGGACGTCCCGCGCGGCGGGGTGCTCGTCGCCGGGACCGACGAGTCCCCGGAGCCCCGAGGAGTCGACTCGACGAGCGGATTCCCGTTCGGGCCCGTGGTCCCAGCGGTGGCCGACGCCGCCCGCGGCGCCACCGGTCTCCGCCGCGCCACCCCGGTCACCCGGTACGCCGCCGGCGCGGCCCGCACCCTGCACGATCCGCAGACCCCGAGCACCGAGGAGCGGCTGTCCCGTGCCCGTCGGGACAACCGTGCACGTGAAGGCATGGAGGAGCACAAGGCATGAGTGACATCCGAGTGACGGTCAACGGTCGGACCCGGAGCTGTGACGGGGCCGGCCCGCACACCCGGCTGCTGGACTGGCTGCGCGGCGAGGGGCTGACCGGGGCCAAGGAGGGCTGCGCCGAGGGCGAGTGCGGTGCCTGCGCGGTGCTGGTCGCCCGGCCGGACGGGGAAGGGCGCAGCCGGTGGACCTCGGTCAACGCGTGCCTGCCCCCCGCCGTCGCCTTCGACGGCCAGGAGGTCGTCACCGCCGAGGGGCTCGGGGCCGCCCCCGGGGCCTGCGCGCCGGCAGCGCTGCACCCCGTCCAGCAGGAGATGGCGTTCCGGGGAGGCTCTCAGTGCGGCTACTGCACGCCGGGGTTCGTGTGCTCCATGGCCGCCGAGTACTACCGCCCCGAGCGCGACGCCTCCGGCGCGGTCGACGAGGCGCAGACCGGCACCGAGGTCACCGGCGAGGAGCACGCGGCCGACCACGAGTGCGGGCCCAACGGCTTCGACCTGCACGCCCTGAGCGGCAATCTCTGCCGCTGCACCGGCTACCGACCCATCCGCGACGCCGCCTACGCCCTGGGGGCTCCGGCCGACGCCGACCCCCTGCTCCAGCGCCAGGAACGGCCCGCGCAGCCCGCGCCACCCACCCGGGTGGAGACCGCCGGCGCACGGTTCGTCCGTCCCGGCTCCATGGACGAGCTCTACGAGCACCTGGAGCGCGCACCGGAGGCCCAGCTGATCGCGGGGTCGACGGACGCGGGCGTGGAGGTCAACATCCGCCACACCCGCCCGCAGCTGGCCCTCGCCGTGGACCGGCTCGAGGAGCTGCGCACGCTCGAGGTGGATCAGGAGAGGATCGAGATCGGTGCGGCCCTGACCCTCTCCGAGGTCGAACGCGGCCTCGCCGGGCGGGTGCCCCTGCTCGACCAGTTCTTCCCGCAGTTCGCCTCCCGCCTGATCCGCAATGCCGCGACGTTCGGCGGCAACCTCGGCACCGGCTCGCCCATCGGCGACTCGGCCCCGGCCATGCTGGCCCTGGGCGCGTCCGTGGTGCTGGCCTCCGCCGGGGGTGAGCGCGAGGTGCCCCTGGACGAGTACTACACGGGGTACCGGCAGAGCGTCCGCCGCCCCGGGGAGATCATCCGCGCTGTGCGGATCCCCCTGCCGCTCGCCGAGCACTGCGCGTTCTCCAAGATCGCCAAGCGGCGCTTCGACGACATCTCCAGCGTGGCCGTCGGCATCGCCGTGCAGGTGGAGGCCGGAGCGGTCTCGTCCGTGCGGATCGGTCTGGGCGGCGTGGCGGCCACACCGATCCGGGCGCACGGCGCGGAGCGGATCCTGAGCGGTGCGCCGTGGAACCGCGACACGGTCCTCGCCGCGGCGGCCGCGCTGGCCGGGGAGGGCACGCCGATCGACGACCACCGGGCCAGCGCCCGCTACCGCTCGGCCATGCTCGAGCAGGCCCTGCTCAAGTTCTGGGCGCAGAACGCGCCCACCCCCGACCCGGAGGTGTCCCGATGAAGTCCCTCGCCGACCGCCCCGTCGACCCCGTGGTGGGCGTGCCCGTGGCGCACGAGAGCGCGGCCCTGCACGTCACCGGCACGGCCCTGTACACCGACGACCTGATCGTGCGCCACCAGGACGTGCTGCACGCCTGGCCGGTCCAGGCCCCGCACGCCCACGCCGGGGTGCGGGATGTGCGCACGGCACCGGCCCTGCAGATCCCGGGGGTGGTCCGGGTGCTCACCGCGGCGGACGTGCCCGGTGTCAACGACGCCGGCACCAAGCACGACGAGCCGCTGTTCCCCTCCGAAATCATGTTCTACGGGCACACCGTGTGCTGGGTGCTGGGCGAGACCCAGGAGGCCGCCCGGCTGGGCGCGGACGCCGTCGAGGTCGACTACGAGCCGCTGCCGTCGCTGGTCACCGTGGCGGAGGCCGTCAAGGCCGGCAGCTTCCAGGGTGGTCAGCCCACCGTCAGCCGCGGGGACGCGAGCACGGCGCTGGGCGCCGCCGCCCAGCGCTTCAGCGGGGAGTTCGAGTTCGGCGGCCAGGAGCACTTCTACCTGGAGACCCACGCGTCCTTCGCCTACGTCGACGAGAGCGGGCAGGTCCTGGTGCACTGCAGCACCCAGCACCCCACGGAGACCCAGGAGATCGTCGCCCATGTCCTGGGCCTGCACAGCCACGAGGTCACCGTGCAGTGCCTGCGCATGGGCGGTGGGTTCGGCGGCAAGGAGATGCAGCCGCACGGCTTCGCCGCCGTCGCCGCGCTGGGCGCGGTCCTGACCGGACGGCCGGTCCGGTTGCGGCTCAACCGCACCCAGGACATCACGATGACCGGCAAGCGCCATCCGTACCACGCCCGGTGGGAGGCCGGCTTCGACGAGGGCGGTCGCCTGCAGGCCCTGGAGGCGACCGTGACCAGCGACGGCGGCTGGAGCCTGGACCTCTCCGAACCCGTGCTGCAGCGGACGCTGTGCCACATCGACAACGCCTACTGGATTCCCCACGTGCAGGTCCACGGCCGGATCGCGAAGACCCACAAGACCTCCCAGACCGCCTTCCGCGGCTTCGGCGGTCCGCAGGGCATGCTCGTGATCGAGGAGGTGCTGGGCCGGTGCGCCCCGCTGCTCGGCCTGGATCCCACGGAGCTGCGCCACCGCAACCTCTACGTCCCGGGGCAGTCCACGCCGTACGGCCAGCCCGTCCGGCACGCCGAGCGGCTGCGCACCATCTGGACGCAGCTGCTCGACCGGGCCGAGGTCGAGCGCCGGCGCGAGGAGATCGCGGCGTTCAACGCGACGCACCCCGACACCCGGCGAGCACTGGCCGTGACCCCCGTGAAGTTCGGCATCTCCTTCAACCTGACGGCCTTCAACCAGGCCGGGGCGCTCGTGCACGTCTACAAGGACGGGTCCGTGCTCATCAATCACGGCGGCACCGAGATGGGGCAGGGCCTGCACACCAAGATGCGCCAGGTCGCGGCCACCGCGCTCGGCGTGCCGCTGGAGGCCGTCCGGCTGGCGCCGACCCGCACGGACAAGGTGCCCAACACCTCCGCGACGGCCGCGAGCTCCGGGGCGGATCTCAACGGCGGGGCCGTCAAGAACGCGTGCGAGCAGATCCGTGACCGGCTGGCCGAGGTCGCCGCCCGCAAGTTCGACATCCATCCCGACGACGTGCGGTTCGTCGACGGCACGGTGACCGGGATCGGCTTCTCCGACCGGGAGATGTCCTTCGCCGAGCTCGCGCACGACGCCTACTTCCAGCGGATCTCGCTGTGGGCGGCCGGCTACTACCGCACCGAGGGGCTGCACTGGGACAGCTCCCGGATGCAGGGCGAGCCGTTCAAGTACTTCTCCTACGGCGCCTCCGTCTCCGAGGTGGAGGTCGACGGGTTCACCGGCGCCTACCGGCTGCTGCGCACGGACATCGTCCACGACGTGGGCGACAGCCTCTCCCCGCTCATCGACGTGGGGCAGATCGAGGGCGGCTTCGTCCAGGGCGCCGGGTGGCTCACCCTCGAGGAGCTGCGCTGGGACGAGTCCGACGGGCCGCACCGGGGCCGGCTGGCCACGCAGTCCGCCAGCACCTACAAGCTCCCGAGCTTCTCGGAGATGCCCGAGGAGTTCACCGTGCACCTCTTCGAGGAGGCCACCGAGAGCGGCGTCGTCTACGGTTCCAAGGCCGTGGGCGAGCCGCCCCTCATGCTGGCCCTCAGCGTGCGCGAGGCGCTGCGCGAGGCGGCCGCCGCGTTCGGTCCCCGCGGCCGGAGCACCGAGCTCGACAGTCCCGCCACTCCGGAGGCCGTGTTCTGGGCGGTCCAGGAGGCGCGCCGCGCCCTGCCCGCGGAGGACCTCGCCGCTCCGGCCGCTTCGGCGGCGCACTGACGTGGACTGGCTGGACGCGTTGCAGCACCTGCGCGCGGGGGGTGCGCCGGGGGTGCTCGTCACCGTCACCGAGGTGCGCGGGCACGCCCCCCGGGAGGCCGGGGCCAAGATGGTCGTGGCCGAGACCGGCACCTGGGACACCGTGGGCGGCGGCAACCTCGAGGCGACCGTGGTCGAGCGGGCGCGGGCTCTCCTCGCGACGGGGGCCGCGGATCCGGAGACGATGACCTTCTCGCTCAACGAGCACGCCGCCGTGGAGCACGGGCGGCAGTGCTGCGGGGGCGTGGTCAGTGTCCTGCTCGAACCCCAGGTCGCCCGGCCGGTGGTCGCCGTGTTCGGCGTGGGCCATGTGGGGCACGAACTCGCCCGGGTGCTGTCCCGGCTGCCCCTGCACCTGCACCTGGTGGACAGCCGGTCGGGACAGCTGGACCCCGCCCGGCTGGCCGACGTCACCGACGGGACCGCGCAGGTCCACGTGCACGCCGTCCCCGCACCGGAGGCAGCGCTCGCCGCCCTGCCGGCCGGTGCGCACGTGCTGATCATGAGCCACGACCACGCTGAGGACTTCATCCTCTGCGACGCCGCGCTGCGCCGGGACGACCTAGGCAGCGTGGGCCTGATCGGCTCCCGGGCCAAGTGGTCGCGGTTCCGGGCGCGGTTGCGGGAGGAGGGGCACAGCGACGCCGCCCTCGAGCGCATCACCTGCCCCATCGGGCTCCCCGGCATCCCGGGCAAGGCACCGGCGGTGATCGCCATCAGCGTCGCCGCCGATCTGCTCGGGAGGTTCTGTGCCCCAGCGGGTCCCGCAACCCGGGGCGGCCGACGCCCGGACGCAACCACCGAGGCGGTGACATGAGCATTCCCCTGGGCCTGCCCCAGATCCGCGGCACCGGTCCGGGTCCCAGCCCGGCCCCGGCCGGGGCGGGGCTGGTGGACCGGTACGGGCGCCGGGCCACGGATCTGCGGCTGTCGGTGATCGACAAGTGCAATCTGCGCTGCACCTACTGCATGCCCGCTCACGGGCTGCCCTGGCTGCC
>NZ_JBHZTC010000013.1:0-121980 GCF_042879195.1 Kocuria nitroreducens | reverse complement strand
CCGGCGTCGATCGCGGCCTGGGCGTAGAACCGGTCCGCCTCCTCCGAGCCCACCGGCAGATAGGACACCAGGACGTCGACCTGCGCGTCCTTGAGGGCCCGGACCACGTCCACGGGCTCGGCGGCCGACTCCTCGACCATGGCCCGGTAGTACTCGCCCAGCCCGTCCAGGGTGGGCCCGCGCTGGACGGTCACTCCGGCCTGCGGGACCTCGGCGAAGACCAAAGTGTTGTTCTCGGACGCGGAGATCGCCTCCGAGAGGTCCAGGCCGACCTTCGCGGCGTCGACGTCGAAGGCGGCCACGAACTGCACGTCGCCCACGTGATAGTCGCCGAACTGCACGTGCATCAGCCCGGGGACGGAGGCGCCCGGATCGGCCTCGGCGTAGAAGTGCACGCCCTGGATCAGCGACGAGGCGCAGTTGCCGACACCGGCAACGGCCACGCGAATGGGATGGTGGGACACGGGACTCCTCTGTCTGGTCGTCTGGGTCCTGTCACCCCGGCATACGCCGGGCGGACACCTGGACGGGCGCCCGGCTCCCGGCCGGGCAGGACCCAGCGCTCCAGTCTAGTGCCCGCCGGGAACGGGGTCGGATGCGGCGGCCCTGCCCCCGCCTCCGGGCTCACAGCGTGCTGAGGAGCAGGCCGAGGGCGAGCACCAGGAACAGCACGCCGGCCGCGAGCTCCACGGCGGCTCCGTGCCGCCGGAAGCCCGCGGCCAGCCGCTGCACCGAGCCGACCCACGCGACCGCGGTGAACCAGGCGAGGCCCACCGCCACGAGCAGCGCGAAGACCAGGACCGTCTCCCACCACAGCGCGCCCGCCGGGACCACGTTGGCGAACAGCGCCACGAAGAAGATGATGGCCTTCGCGTTCGAGAGGTTCGTCACGAGCCCGAGCACGAACCCGCGCCCGGGGGTGACGGTGCGGTCGGTCGGCACCGCCGGCTCCCCCGGTACCGCCCCGGGTCCGCCGCCCGCGGCGCTCGGCACCCGGTCCGGCACGGCGCGCCCGGCGAGTCCCGCCCGGATCCCGCTCACCCCCAGCCAGCCGAGGAACAGCGCCCCGGCCACCTGGATGACCCGCTGGAGCGTGTCGGCCTGGCCGATCAGCACGGTCACCCCGGTGAGGGAGAGCGTGATCCACACGAGGTTGCCCGTCATCACGCCCACGGCGGTGAGCACGCCGGCCGCCCGGGAGCCCAGCGACGCGTTGCGCAGGATCACCAGGACGTCCGGGCCGGGGGCGACGATCCCGGCGATCCACAGCCCGAGCAGGGCGAGGTACTGCGAGGCCTCCACGGCTACCGGGCCCCGCCGCTCACGCGGTCTTGGAGTCGCGGGCGCCCGCCCAGATGTTGATGTCGGAGTCCGTGGCCAGCTGGTCGATCGCGTCCAGCTCCTCCGGCGTGAAGGAGAGGTGGTGCACGGCGCCCACGCTGTCCTCGAGCTGCTGCGGCGAGGAGGCTCCCACGAGCGCGGTGCTGACCTGCCCGTCCGCCTGCTCGCGCAGCACCCACGCGATCGCCATCTGTGCCAGGCTCTGCCCTCGGGCGGCGGCGATGTCGTGCAGGCCGCGGACCTTCTCCAGGGTCGTGCCGGTCAGCCACTCGGGGTCCAGGGACTTCTCCGCCGCGGCCCGGGAGCCCTCGGGGACCCCCTCCAGGTACCGGTCCGTGAGCATGCCCTGGGCCAGGGGGGAGAACACGATGGAGCCCATCCCCGCCTCCGTCAGGGCGCCGAGCAGGGAGGTGCCCGACGGGCCGGGGGACTCGATCCACCGGTTGAGCAGCGAGTAGGACGGCTGGTGGATGAGCAGCGGCGTGCCGAGGTCCCGCATGATCTGCTGGGCACGCCGGGTCAGCTCCGCGTTGTAGGAGGAGATCCCCGCGTACAGGGCCCGTCCGGAGCGCACGATGTGGTCGAGGGCCCGCATGGTCTCCTCGAGCGGGGTGTCCGGGTCCGGGCGGTGGTGGTAGAAGATGTCCACGTGGTCCAGGCCCATCCGCTGCAGGGACTGGTCCAGGGAGGACACCAGGTACTTCCGCGAGCCGCCGAAGTGGTACGGGCCCGGCCCCATGGTCCAGCCGGCCTTCGAGGAGATCACGAGCTCGTCCCGGTACGGCGCGAGGTCCTGCGCCAGGATCCGCCCGAAGTTCAGCTCCGCGGCGCCGGCCGGCGGGCCGTAGTTGTTGGCGAGGTCGAAGTGGGTCACGCCGAGGTCGAAGGCCCGGCGCAGCGTGGCGCGCTGGGTGTCGAGCGGCTTGTCGTCGCCGAAGTTGTGCCACAGCCCGAGCGAGATCACGGGCAGCTTGAGCCCGGACTCGCCCACGCGACGGTACGGCATGGTCTCGTAGCGGGAGTCGGCCGGGAGGTAGGGGACGTCGGGTCCGTAGGTGCGCACGGCGGGCCTTTCGGGGATCGGGGCGGTCGTTCGGGGAACGGCGGCAGGCGCTCAGTAGCGCACCACGGCGGCGCCGTGGGCGGACAGCGCGGCGACGCCGCCGCCGGGTCCCGCGGTCAGCGACACGTCGCCGGAGCGGAAGAGCACCTCGGCGTCCTGGCCCGCGGGGAACGGGACCTGCGCGGGCTCGGCGCCGAAGTTCAGCAGCACCGCGACCCCGTGGGTGGCGCCCGGGGCCGTGGCCCGGCGCAGCACGAACCAGGGGGCGTCCTCGTCGAGGTCGGTGCCGATCGTGTCGAAGCGCGGGTCGCTGAGCTCGGGCACGGCGCGCCGCAGCGCGATGAGCTCGCGGTAGGCGGCCAGCACCCGGGCGTGGTCGTCCCGGCCGAGCTCGTCCCAGTCGAGCTTCGAGTCCGTGAACGTGCTGGGGGCCTGCGGGTCCGGGACCGTGTCCTCGTCCCAGCCCATGGACGCGAACTCCGCCTTGCGGCCCTTCGCCACGGCCTCGCCGAGCTCGCGCTCGGGGTGGGCGGTGAAGAACTGCCACGGGGTGGATGCACCCCACTCCTCGCCCATGAACAGCATGGGGGTGAACGGCTGGGTGAGCAGCACCGCGGCGCCCAGCACGAGCTGGTCGGGGGTGAGGCTCGCGCTGATCCGGTCCCCGGCGGCGCGGTTGCCGATCTGGTCGTGGTTCTGGATGCACGTGACGAACTGCCACGGGCGCACCCGCTGCTTGTCGACCGGCCGGCCGTGGTGGCGGCCGCGGAAGACCGACATGGTGCCGTCGTGGAAGAACGCATCCCGCAGCACCTTGTCGAGGGTGCCGAGGGCGGCGAAGTCGGCGTAGTAGCCCTGCGTCTCCCCGGTGAGCGCCACGTGCGCGGCGTGGTGGAAGTCGTCGAGCCACTGCCCGGTCATGCCGAGCCCGTGGGCCGCGGTCGGCGTGATCATCCGGTGGTCGTTGAGATCGGACTCCGCGACGGTGAACAGGGGCTTGCCGGTCTCCACGCCCACGCGCTCCACGAGCTCCGCGATCTCCTCGAGGATGTGCACGGCGCGGTGGTCCTGCAGGGCGTGCACGGCGTCGAGGCGGAACCCGTCCACGTGGTAGTCGCGCAGCCACATCTCCACGTTGTCCAGGATGTAGTCCCGGACGCCGTCCGAGCCCCAGCCGTCGAGGTTGATGAGGTCGCCCCAGGTGCTGGACCCCGGCTTGAAGTAGTCGGCGAACAGGGGCAGGTAGTTCCCGGACGGGCCCAGGTGGTTGTAGACCACGTCCTGGATCACGCCGATCCCGCGCTGGTGGCACGCGTCCACGAAGCGCTGGTAGGCCGCGGGCCCGCCGTAGGACTCGTCCACGGTGTACCAGAGGACACCGTCGTAGCCCCAGTTGTGCTCGCCGTTGAACCCGTTGACGGGCAGCAGCTCCACGAAGTCCACGCCGAGCTCGACGAGGTGGTCGAGCCGCTCGACTGCCGAGTCGAGGGTGCCCTCCTGGGTGAACGTGCCGAGGTGCAGCTCGTAGATCACCGACCCGGCCAGGGTGCGCCCGGTCCACGCGGTGTCGCCCCACCGGTGCGCGGAGGGCTCGAACGTGCAGGAGAGGTCGTGCACGCCCTGGGGCTGACGGCGGGAGCGCGGGTCCGGCAGGACCTCGGAGACCTGGGAGCGCTCCTGCGCGGTGCCTTCGTCGAAGGTCTTGCCCAGCAGGTAGCCGTAGCGCACGGTGCCCTCGGGGACGTCGGCGCCGTCGGGCAGGGTCCACCAGCCGTCGCGGCGTGCCGCGGTGCCCGCCGGGGAGTCCTCGGGAAGGGCCGCGGCGGGGATCATGTCGTGGTCGTCGCCCTCGATCCGCACGGTCACCGTCCTGGCGTGCGGGGCCCAGACGTCGAAGCGGTTCAGGTGCTCGCGGGTGTTCATGGAGGTCAGGAGTCCTTCCGGCGCAGCAGCGCCACGGGGTAGTCGGCCAGGAGCCGGGACAGCGCCACGGCGCCCGTGTGCAGGCGGCGGGTCAGCACGTCCTCGAAGTCCCCCGCCGGCAGCTCGAGGGTCTCGCCGTCGAAGCCGCCCGCGGCGGCGAGGCCGAGGGGCAGACGGGTGGCCACGGTCACGGCGCCGCCGCGGTCGAACGCGAACACGTGCCCGGCCAGGGGGCCGGACGCGGTCAGCGGGGTGTAGCCGGTGAACAGGTCGGGGTGGTCCCGGCGCAGCCGCAGGGCGCGACTCGTCACGAGCAGCTTGGCGGCGGCGTCCGGTCCCACGGCGGGGATCCCGTCCGCGGTGCCGCCCACGGGGGTGTCCAGGCGGGCGAGTCTGGCGGCCCGGTCCTCGAAGTCGACGGGCCGGCGGTTGTCGGGGTCCACGAGCGACTCGGCCCACAGCTCGGAGCCCTGGTAGACGTCCGGGACGCCCGGCATCGTAAGCTGCACGAGCTTGGCCGCGAGCCCGTTCGCCCAGCCGGCCGGGGTGACGTGCTCGGCGAAGCCCTCGATCACGGCCCGCATCTGCGGGTCGTGGAAGACGAGCTCGATGAACCGGACGAGCCGGTTCTCGAAGTCCGCGTCCCCGTCGACCCAGGCGGTGGAGTTGCCGGCCTCGCGGGCGGCCTTGAGGGCGTAGTCCAGCACGCGGTCCTGCGAGATCGGCCAGGCGCCCACCACGGCCTGGAGCACGAGGTTCACGAGCGGGCCGTCGCCCACCAGGGCCCCGGCCTGCTCGGCGAGCTTCTTGACGGTCCCGACCACGCCGGCCCACTGCTCCCCGGCCTCGGCGAGCACGGTGATCCGGGCCCGCACCGCCTCGGAGCGCTTGGTGTCGTGCGTGGACAGCGTCGTCATCGCCAGGGGCTCCTCGGCGGCGCGCCGGGCGAGCTCGGTGTGCGCCTCCTCGGCCGTCACGGCGAAGTGCGAGGGGTCGCCGCCCACCTCGGTCAGCGACGTCAGGCGGGGGAAGCGGTAGAACGCGGTGTCCTCGACGCCCTTGGCCATGACCATCCCGGAGGTCTGCTGGAAGCGGCGGGCGAGCTCCCCGAGCTCGGTCTCGTCCGTCGCGTCGACCCCGAGCAGCCCGCCCAGCATGCCGACCGCGCCGGAGAGGTCCGGGCGCTGCTCCCGGGCCGCCTCGAGGGCCGCCCGCAGGTGCTCGGCGCCCTCGGGCAGGTAGCTGCGGTAGACGGGGAAGTTCGCGAGGACCTCCGCCAGCGCGTCCTCCGCGACGGCCCGGTCCAGGCCGGCGCCCTCCGGCACGAGGCGCGCGAGGCGCCGGACCTCGGCGAGCAGCGCGCCGTCGGCCATGGCGCGCTTCGTGCCGTGGATCATCTCGTCCCAGTGCACGGGCTCGCCGTCCCGCAGCCGGGCGTCCAGGCTCGTGAGCGCGTACTCCCCGGCCGGGTCGGTGAGCAGCCGATCGATCACGCCGAGGGCGTCGTAGCCGGTGGTTCCCGCGGTGGCCCAGTCCCGGGGCAGCCGCTCGCCGGGCTCGAGGATCTTCTCGACGACGACGTAGGCGCCGCCCGTGAGCTCCTTCAGCTGCTCGAGGTACTGCCGCGGGTCCCGCAGCCCGTCGGGGTGGTCAATGCGCAGCCCGTCGACGAGGCCCTCGTCGATCCACCGCTTGATCTCCGCGTGGGACTCGTCGAAGACCTCCGGGTCCTCGACGCGCACCCCCGCGAGCGTGGCGACGGTGAAGAACCGGCGGTAGTTGAGCTCGGCGTCGCCGCGGCGCCAGTTCACGAGCTCGTAGTGCTGCCGGTCGTGGACGTCCTGCGGGTCGTCGCCCTCCGCCCACGTGCCCTCGGCCAGCGGGTAGACGTTGTCGTAGTAGCGCAGCGTGCCGTCCTCGACCCGCAGCTGCGCGAGCTCGTCGCCGCCGTCGCCCAGCACGGGGATCAGCACCCTGCCGCCGCCGGCCGCCCACTCGACGTCGAAGGCCTCGGCGTACGGCGACTCCTGGCCCTGCGCCAGCAGCGACCACCACCAGGGGTTCTGCTCCGGGGCGGCGACGCCCTGGTGGTTGGGGACGATGTCCACCAGCACGCCCATGCCGCGGGCGTGGGCGGCGTCCGCGAGCGCCTTGAGCCCGGAGGCACCGCCGCGGACGGGGTCCACCTCGGCCGGGGACGCGACGTCGTAGCCGTGGTCGGAGCCGTCGACGGCCCGGAGGATCGGCGACAGGTAGACCCAGTCGGCGCCGAGGTCGTGGAGGTAGTCCACGAGCCCCGCGGCGCGGTCGAGCGTCAGGTCGGAGGTGATCTGGAGTCGGTAGGTGGAGATAGGTGTGCGCACCGCACCAGTCTGTCGGCCCGGCCCCGGAAACGCCAGCAGGCTGTCGACCCGTGTCCGGGTCGACAGCCTGCCGGGGCCGTCAGGTCACTGGTCCTGCGGCGCCTTCGCGTACGCGGCCACGGAGGCGGCGACCGACGCGTCGGGCTCCTCCTCGGGGGTCTCGTAGGCGCGCAGCACGACCATCGACTTGCCCTCGAGGACGATCGAGCTGCGGGCCTTGCGGATCTGTCCGTCGGCGTACTTGCCCGCGGTGTCGATGACCTCCTCCCACTGCCGGCCGTAGCGCACCGGCGGGAGCTTGCACTTCACGGCCTCCGGGTTGGAGTTGAAGTACACGATGAAGTTCACGTCCGTGATGGGCCGCCCGCGCAGGTCCACGCCGGCGATGCCGTTGCCGTTGAGCCACATCCCGAAGGACCGGGACAGGGGCTCGCCCCAGTCGGCGGGCTTGAGCGGGGCGCCGTCGATGTTCAGCCACGCGATGTCGGGCATCGGGCGGCCGGTGTCGTCCGCGTCCATCTCGACGGGCCGCCCGTCGAAGAACTCCGAGCGCCGGAACGTCGGGTGGTCGTGGCGCAGGTGGGTCACGGCGGCGACGAACTCGGTGAGCGGGCCGTCCATGGTGTCCCAGTTGATCCACGACAGCTCGTTGTCCTGGCAGTACGTGTTGTTGTTGCCGTCGTGCGTGCGGCCCAGCTCGTCACCGTGCAGCACCATGGGCGTGCCCTGGGAGAGCAGCAGCGTCGCCAGGAAGTTGCGCTGCTGGCGGGAGCGCAGGGCGAGCACCTCGGGGTCGTCGGTGGGCCCCTCCACGCCGCAGTTCCAGGAGCGGTTGTGGGACTCGCCGTCGTTGTTGCCCTCGCCGTTGGCGTCGTTGTGCTTCTCGTTGTAGGAGACCAGGTCCCGCAGCGTGAAGCCGTCGTGGGCGGTGACGAAGTTGATCGAGGCGAACGGACGGCGGCCGCTGTGCTCGTAGAGGTCCGCCGAGCCCGTGATGCGCGAGGCGAACTCGCCGAGGGTCGCGGGCTCGCCGCGCCAGAAGTCGCGGACGGTGTCCCGGTACTTCCCGTTCCACTCCGTCCACTGGGGCGGGAAGTTGCCCACCTGGTAGCCGCCGGGGCCGACGTCCCACGGCTCCGCGATGAGCTTCACCTGGGAGACGACCGGGTCCTGCTGGACGAGCTCGAAGAACGTGGCCAGCTTGTCCACGTCGTAGAACTCACGGGCCAGCGCGGAGGCGAGGTCGAAGCGGAAGCCGTCCACGTGCATCTCGGTCACCCAGTAGCGCAGGGAGTCCATGATCAGCTGCAGCGAGTGGGGGTGCCGGACGTTGAGGGTGTTGCCGGTGCCCGTGTAGTCCATGTAGAACTTCTGGTCGCCCTCCACGGTCCGGTAGTAGGCCTGGTTGTCGATGCCCTTCATGGACAGTGTGGGCCCCAGGTGATTGCCCTCGGCCGTGTGGTTGTACACCACGTCGAGGATGACCTCGATGTCGGCCTGATGGAGGGCGCGCACCATCGCCTTGAACTCCTGGACCTGGCCGCCGAGGTCGTTGGTGGAGTGGTACTCGTTGTGCGGGGCGAAGAACCCGATGGTGTTGTAGCCCCAGTAGTTGCGCAGCTCCTGGTCGAGCAGGGTGCTGTCCTGCACGAACTGGTGCACGGGCATGAGCTCGATGGCGGTGACGCCGAGCTTCTGCAGGTGCGCGATCACCGCGGGGTGGGCCACGCCGGCGTAGGTGCCGCGCTGCTCCTCGGGCACCTCGGGGTGCTGCTGGGTGAGGCCCTTGACGTGCGCCTCGTAGATCACGGACTTGTGGTACGGCGTGCGCGGGGTGCGGTCGCCCTCCCAGTTGAAGAACGGGTTGATCACCACGCCCATCATCATGTGCGCGGCCGAGTCCTCGTCGTTGAACGAGTCCTCGTCGCCGAAGTCGTACGAGAACAGCGCCTGGTCCCAGTCGATCTGGCCGGAGACGGCCTTGGCGTAGGGGTCGAGCAGCAGCTTGGCGGGGTTGAAGCGCTGGCCCTCGGCGGGACTCCACGGTCCGTGCACGCGGTAGCCGTAGCGCTGCCCGGGCTGGATCGTCGGGAGGTAGCAGTGCCACACGTAGCTGTCCTGTGCCGCGACCTCGATCCGGGTCTCGGCGCCGAGCTCGTCGAACAGGCACAGCTCGACCTTCTCGGCGGCCTCGCTGAAGAGGGCGAAGTTCGTGCCGGTCCCGTCGAACGTGGCTCCGAGGGGATAGGGCTGACCTGGCCAGACTTCCATGGGGGTTCTCCTGTCGTACCGCCGGGCAGGGGTCACCGTCAGCGGGCTGGGTTTTGGGGCAAGTGGGATCGATCTTAGCCCGGACGGGAGCCGCCCGCGTCCCGGGGGTGGTCCGCCGGGGTCCGCCGACCGATCTCAGCGGCCGAGTCGCAGCACCGCGCGCACGTTCGCGGACAGCGCCGTGGGCGGCACCGGACCGAGGCCCTCCAGCCGGGACGCGTAGCCGTGCACGGCCACGGCGAGGGCTGCGGCCACGGCGGAACGGGCGTCCCCGCGCGCCCACTCCCCCGCTGCGGCGAACGCGTCCGGGTCCTCGGCGCAGCCGGCGAGCGCCGTGCCCATGATCCCCGCGAGGGTGTCGCCGCTGCCGGCGGTCGCCAGCCACGGGCTGCCGTCGGCTTGGGACAGCAGCGTCCCGTCGGGGGACGCGATCAGCGTGGTTGCGCCCTTGAGGACGACGACGGCGCCGGTCGCCGCCGCGGCCGATCGCGCCCACCGGGCGGGCTCGGCCTCGATCGCCGCCCGGTCCGGGGCCTCCCCGCCGCCGAGGGCCGCGAGCCAGGCGAGGACCTGCTCGAGCTCCCCGGCGTGCGGGGTGAGGACCTTCCCGGGGCCGAGGGCGCCGTCGGCGGCCGCCCGGGCCGCCGCGTCGAGCGCGCCGGCGTCGACGACCGCGGGGATCCCGCCCGCGAGCACCGCGCCGATCCGGAACTCCTGGGCGGCGTCGCCCACGGCGCCGGGGCCCACGACCCACGCCTGGACGTGGACGTCGTCGGGATGGTCCTCCGAGGCGACCACCTCGGGGCTGGTCAGGCACACGAGGGAGCGGGTGGCGGCGTCGCCGAGGTGGCGCACCATGCCGGCGCCGGCGTCCACGGCGGCGCGCGTGCACATCAGCGCCGCCCCGGGGTAGGTCGGGGAGCCGGCCACGACGCCCACCACGCCGCGGGAGTACTTGTGGGAGGCCGCCCCCGGCCGCGGCCACAGCGCGGCGACGTCGTCGGGCTCCAGGCGCCGCAGCGCTGGTGCGGGCAGGGCGTCCTCGATCCCGAGGCGCACGGTCCGCACCTCGCCGCACCAGCGGTCCCCCGGGGGCAGGAACAGGCCGGCCTTGGGCCCGGCGAACGTCACGGTGACGTCCGCGGGCAGGACCGGCCCGGCCACCGCGCCCGTGTCCGCGGCGACGCCCGAGGGGACGTCGCACGCCACGACCACCGGTCCCCCGTTCCCGGGCCACCGGTCCAGGACCGCGCGGACGAGCTCTGCCGCCGGCCCGCCCAGCCCGCCCCGGGCGCCGGTGCCCAGCACGGCGTCCAGCACGAGGTCGGCGCGGAGCACGTGCTCGGCCGCCTCCTGGAGGGCGGCGCCGCCGTCCCCGGCGGGCAGCACCCGTCCTCCCGCCGCCCGGAGGGCCGCCGCGCCCTCGGGGTGCAGCCGGTCGCCGACCGCCACGGCGAGCACGGAGGCGCCGCGGCCCGCCAGCTCCGCCCCCGCCCACAGTCCGTCCCCGCCGTTGTTGCCGGTCCCCGTGAGCACGACCACGCGTGCCCCGGCGATTCGCTGCCGGCGC
This sequence comes from Kocuria nitroreducens, assembly GCF_042879195.1. Classification (NCBI taxonomy): domain Bacteria; kingdom Bacillati; phylum Actinomycetota; class Actinomycetes; order Micrococcales; family Micrococcaceae; genus Kocuria; species Kocuria nitroreducens. The sequence goes on along the minus strand of NZ_JBHZTC010000013.1, from coordinate 111,449 downwards.
CCGCGCAGGCGCTGCGCGCAGACCAGGGCCAGGCCGTGGGCGGCGCGCCGCATCAGTGCGGGGCCCTCCCCCCGGTCCAGGAAGGGCGTCTCGGCGGCGCGCACCTGCGCGCCGGTCCAGGCGGTGATCATTCCGGTCCCCCGTCCCCGGTGCGCTCGGCGATGACCATGGCCATGGCGATCCCGCCGTCGTGCGTCATGGTGAGGTGCCACCGGTCGATGCCCTGCCGGCGTGCCTCCTCCGCCACCGTCCCCTCGGTGCACAGCAGCGGGGCGCCGGAGGGGTCCTTCTCGATCCAGCAGTGCTGCCAGATCATTCCGGGCGGGGCCTTGAGCGCCTTCGCCGCCGCCTCCTTCGCGGCGAAGCGCGCGGCGAGCGAGCGCACGTGCAGGTCCCTCTCGAGCGGGGTGAACAACCGGGCCACGAGGCCGGGGGTGCGGGCGATCTGCTCCTCGAAACGGGCGATGTCCACCACGTCGATGCCGGTGCCGATGATCATGGTCCCCAGCCTAACGACCGCCGGCCCGCCGCCCGGAAGGATCCGGGCGGCGGCGGGCCGGCGGTGCGGCGGACGCGGACTACTCGACGGTGACGGACTTCGCGAGGTTGCGGGGCTGGTCGACGTCGTAGCCCTTCGCCGTGGCCAGCTCGCACGCGAAGATCTGCAGCGGGACGGTGGTCAGCAGCGGCTGGAGCAGCACCGGGGACTGCGGCACGCGGAAGATGTGGTTGGCGTAGTCGGCGACGGCCTCGTCCCCCTCCTCCGCGATGACGATGGTCACGGCCCCGCGGGCGCGGATCTCCTGGATGTTGGAGACGACCTTCGCGTGCAGCGAGTCCCGCCCGCGCGGGGAGGGGACGATGACGAACACCGGCTGGCCCTCCTCGATGAGGGCGATCGGTCCGTGCTTGAGCTCGCCGGCGGCGAAGCCCTCGGCGTGGATGTACGCGATCTCCTTGAGCTTCAGCGCCCCCTCGAGGGCCACCGGGAAGCCGACGTGGCGGCCCAGGAAGAGCACGGACGCGGCGTCCTTCATCGACTGCGCCAGCGCCTTGACCCCGTCCTGCGCGTCGATGACCTGCTGGATCTTGGCGGGCATGGCCTCGAGATCGGCGAGGATCTCCCCGATCTCGTCCTTGTACTTGTTGCCGCGCAGCTGGGCCAGGTAGAGGCCCAGCAGGTAGGCGGCGGTGATCTGGGCCAGGAACGCCTTGGTCGAGGCGACGGCGATCTCGGGACCGGCGTGCGTGTACAGCGCGGCGTCGGCCTCGCGCGGGATGGTGGAGCCGTTGGTGTTGCAGATCGCCACGACCTTGGCCCCCTGCTCCTGGGCGTGCCGGACCGCCATGAGGGTGTCCATGGTCTCGCCGGACTGGGACAGGGCGACCACGAGCGTCCGCTCGTTGACGATCGGGTCCCGGTAGCGGAACTCGTGGGCGAGCTCGACCTCGGTGGGGATCCGGCACCAGTGCTCGATCGCGTAGCGGGCGACCTGTCCCGCGTAGGCGGCCGTTCCGCAGGCCACGACGACGATCTTGTCCACGGCGCGGAGCACCGCCTCGTCGATCTTCAGCTCGTCGAGGACCAGGTTCCCGTCCGGGTCGGTGCGGCCCATGAGGGTCTGCTCCACGGCGGCGGGCTGCTCGTTGATCTCCTTCTCCATGAAGGACGGGAAGCCGCCCTTCTCCGCGGCGGCGGCGTCCCACAGCACCTGGAAGGGCTTGCCGTCGGCGCGGTTGCCGTGGAAGTCGGTGATCTCGTAGTCGTCGGCCGTGATCGACACGACCTGGTCCTGGCCCAGCTCCACGGCGCTGCGCGTGTAGTCGATGAAGCCGGAGACGTCGGAGCCGAGGAAGTTCTCGCCCTCGCCCAGCCCGAGCACCAGCGGGGAGTTGCGCCGGGCCGCCACCACGCGCCCGGGGTGGTCGACGTGCACGGCGAGGAGCGTGAACGCGCCCTCCAGCCGGCGGCACGCGACCTGCATGGCCGCGGTGAGGTCCTGGTCGCCGAGGTCGTTGTAGGTCTCGGCCAGGAGCACGGCGGCGACCTCGGTGTCGGTCTCCGAGCGGAACTCGTGGCCCTTCTCGACGAGCTCGCGCTTGATCTCGGCGAAGTTCTCGATGATGCCGTTGTGGATCACGGCGAGCCGGCCGCCGTCGACGACGTGCGGGTGGGCGTTGACGTCCGACGGTCCGCCGTGGGTGGCCCAGCGGGTGTGCCCGATGCCGGTGGTGGAGCTGGGCAGCGGGCTCTCCCGCAGCTCCTGCTCGAGGTTCAGCAGCTTGCCGGCCTTCTTGCGGAAGCCGACGGTGCCGTCGGAGACCACGGCTACTCCCGCGGAGTCGTAGCCGCGGTACTCGAGGCGCCGCAGGCCCTCCACGAGCACGTCCAGGGCGTCGTGCCCGGAGCCGGTGCCGCGCTCGTCCGTCCGCTGGGAGGAGGGACCCACATATCCAACAATTCCACACATGCGCTTCACAGTACCGCATGGATCTCGCCCGGCCGGGCGTGCCGGACCCGGCGGGCCGGGCCGTGTTTCCGCCTCTTCTGGGGACACCGGCACGGCCCGCCCGCGGGGCCGGCGGACCCTCGGGTCAGCCCCGGCGCTCCCGGACGGCGTCGGCCACCAGCACCTCGAGCGGCGCGCAGAGGGGGTGCTCGGCGCCCAGCCCCGTGATCTCCCGGACGGCGTCGGCCGGGGCCAGCGTGTCGAGGAGCTCGCCCAGCCGGACGGCCTCCGGGTCGTCGGCCAGGTCGAACCGCAGGGCGGCCGCCACGGCCGCCTGCAGCCCGTCGGTGCCGAGGCCCCGTTCGGCCAGCTCGGCGGCCGGGCCCACGAACCGCTCGTGCCGGCCGAGCTTGCGCAGCGGGGCGCGGCCGACGCGCTCGACGGTGTCCGGGAGGTGCTCGTTGGCGAAGCGATCGAGGATCTTCGCGACGTACCGTCCGTGCTCCTGGTCGTCGAAGCCGTGCTTCGCGACGAGCAGTGCCTGCGTCTCCGCGAGCGCTGCGGCGACCCGTTCCCGGATGCCGGGGTCGGCGATCGCCTCCGCGATGCGGTGCCGACCGGCGCGGTAGCCGAAGTACGCGCACGCGGCGTGGCCGGTGTTGACCGTGAACAGCTTCCGCTCGATGAAGGGCACGAGGTCGTCCACGTACGTCGCCCCGTCGATGACCGGCTCGCTCCCCGCGAACGGGGTGCGGTCGATGACCCACTCGTGGAACTGCTCCACCACCACGTCGAGCCCGCCGCCGTCCTGCTGGGGCACGATCCGGTCGACGGCGGTGTTCGCGAACACCGCCCGCCGGTCGAGGTCCTCGCCGGCGTACTCGGCGCGGACCGCCTCGGCGAGCGTGTCCGTGGCGGACAGGGCGTTCTCGCACGCCATGACCGCCACCGGGGCGGCGCCGTCCGGGCGGGCGGCGATGCCGCGGGCCACGAGCGGTGCCACGAACTTGAGGATGTGCGCGCCCACGGCCGTGGTGACCACGTCCGCCGTGGCGATCTCCGCGACCACGGCCTCCGGGTCGTTCGCCGAGTTGACCGCCCGGTACCCCTCGACGACCGTGTCCCGGGAGCCGGCCCCGACCTCGTGCACGGTGTAGCTGGGGGTCGACGCCAGCGCGTCGATCAGCGGGGCCGCCACGTCGGCGAACACGACCTCGTAGCCCGAGCGGTGCATGAGTAGGCCGACGAAGCCCCGGCCGATGTTGCCCGCCCCGAAGTGCACGCACTGCATCAGTCGTTCACCTTCCCCAGCAGGTCGAGCACTTCGTCGGCGGTCCTCGCCTCGTCCAGCTGCCGCACCTTCTCCTTGTTGCCGAAGATCTTCGCGACGCGGGAGAGGATCGCCAGGTGTTCGTTGTCGCGACCCGCTATGCCGATCACCCAGGTGACGGGCTTGCCGTTCCAGTCGAGGCCCTCGGGGTAGCGCACGACGGACAGGGCCGAGGAGCGGATGCTGTCCTTCGCCTGGTTGGTGCCGTGCGGGATGGCGAGGCCGTTGCCCATGAACGTGGACACCGACTCCTCGCGCTCGTGCATGGAGGCCACGTACTCGTCGGTGACGGCACCGGTCGCCACCAGCAGGCCGCCGGCCTCGTCGATGGCCTGGGCGGCGTTCTGCGCGCCGCCGTCCATCACGATCCGGTCCTTGGTGAGGATGGAGGCCCCGGACGTCCCGGCCCCCTCGTCCGCCGCGGCCACGGTATCGCCACCGGTGGGTTCGCTCCCGGTGCCGGCCGTGGCTCCGGCCGCGCCCGCCGCGCCACCGCCGGCCGCACCGCCGCCCGCCGGGACGGCCGCGCCGTTGCGCTGCTGCACGGCCTCGACGATCTCGTCGTAGCGGGGGCTGCCCATGAAGTTGTCGACGGTCACCACCGAGGCGCTGGGCACCTTGGGCCGGGCCCGGGTGGCCAGGTCCTGGTGGGTGACCACGATGTCGAAGTCGTCGGTGAGGTTGGCGATCGCCGCGTTGGTGACCTTGACGTCGCCGAAGCCCGCGGCCTTGACCTTGTTCCGCAGCACCGAGGCGCCCATGGCGGAGGAGCCCATGCCGGCGTCGCAGGCGAACACGATGCGCTGCACCGGGGCGCCCTCGGCGAGCGCACGGGCCGAGTCGCCGCCGGTGTCCGCGCCGCCGCTGGTGCCGACCATGGCGGAGGCCACGGAGCTCTTCTTGCCCTTCATCGACTCCATCCGGGAGGTGGCCTCCGTGAGGTCCCCCTCGCCCTTGTCCTTGGAGGCCTTGAGGATCACCGAGGCCACGAAGAAGGACACCGCCGTCGCGGCCGTCACCGAGATCGCCACCCCCACGTAGCTGTCGGTGGTGGCCTGGGCGAACACCGCGATGATCGAGCCCGGCGCGGCCGGGGCGCGCAGCCCGGCGTCGAACAGGGTCAGGGTGAACACCCCGGTGGCCCCTCCGGCGATCGCCGCCAGGATCAGCGCCGGCTTCATCAGCACGTACGGGAAGTAGATCTCGTGGATGCCGCCCACGAAGTGGATCAGCGCCGCCCCCGGGGCCGAGGCCCGGGCCGCGCCGCGGCCGAAGACCGTGTAGGCCAGCAGGATCCCCAGCCCCGGACCCGGGTTGGCCTCGAGCAGGAACAGGATGGACTTGCCCTGCTCCAGGGCCTGGGCGGTGCCCAGCGGGGTGAGGATGCCGTGGTTGATCGCGTTGTTGAGGAACAGCACCTTGGCCGGCTCGATCAGGATCGAGGTCAGCGGCAGCAGCCCCCGGGTCACCAGGAAGTCCACCGCCGTGGCGGCCGCGTTGGAGAAGGCCAGCACGGCCGGGCCCACCAGGAAGAACCCGAAGATCGCCATCGCCGCGGCCAGGATGCCGGCGGAGAAGTTGTTCACCAGCATCTCGAAGCCGGGCTTGATCTTCCCGTCCCAGAGGCCGTCGACCTTCTTCATCACCCAGGCGGTCAGCGGGCCCATGAGCATCGCGCCGATGAACATCGGGATGTCGGTGCCCACGATCACGCCCATCGTGGCGATCGCCCCGACCACCCCGCCGCGGACGTCGTATACCATCCGCCCGCCCGTGTAGGCGATCAGCAGCGGCAGCAGGTAGGTGATCATCGGGCCCACGAGGCCCGTGTGCGGCTCGCCCTCGGCGTTCTCGCCGAACCCGCCCAGCGGGCCGAAGGGGGTGAAGCCGGCCTCGATGAAGAACGCGGTGATCAGCCCCCAGGCGATGAACGCCCCGATGTTGGGCATGATCATCCCCGACAGGAACGTGCCGAAGCGTTGGACGTGCGCGCGGGCGGCGGTCGACCGGCCGCCCGCCGGTGCTGTGGTCTCTGAGGTCGTTGCCGTCGCCATGGTGCAGTCCTGACTCTCGAACGAGGTGGGGCTCCTCCGGCGGGGCGCCCGCGCGAGGTGCCCGCGTGAGGCAGTTCACAGCCGAAACCGGATCGAGGTTTAATCTACACCCGGGTACGGCACCTGTCTTCCGTTCGCGGGGGGCCCCCGGGCGCGGTCTAGACTGTGGTCGATGACCGCATCTACGCTGAGCGAACGCGCCTCGCCCTTCGTGGAGCTCGACCGGCAGACCTGGTCGAGGCTCTCCCACGAGATCGACGTTCCCCTCACCTCTCGGGAGATCGAGAACCTGCGCGGCCTCGGCGACCGGCTCGACGTCGCGGAGGTCCGCGAGGTGTACCTCCCCCTCTCGCGGTTGCTGACCCTCTACGACGAGTCCTCCAACCGGCTCAACGCCTCGACCAACGCGTTCCTCGGCGAGGAGCACGCCCGGACCCCGTTCGTGATCGGCATCGCCGGGTCCGTGGCCGCCGGCAAGTCCACCACGGCCCGGCTCCTGCGCGAGCTGATGTCCCGGTGGCCGTCGACACCCCACGTGCAGCTCATCACCACGGACGGGTTCCTGTACCCCAACTCCGAGCTGCAGCGCCGCGGGCTCATGGACCGCAAGGGCTTCCCGGAGTCGTACGACCGCCGCGCCCTGCTGCGCTTCGTCGCGAAGATCAAGTCGGGCGCCCCCGAGGTGCGCGCGCCCAAGTACTCGCACCACAGCTACGACATCCTGCCCGGGGAGGAGGTCGTGGTCACCCGCCCGGACGTGGTCATCATCGAGGGGCTCAACGTGCTCGCCCCCGCCAAGGTGGGCCCCGGGGACCGCGCCGCCCTCGCGCTGAGCGACTTCTTCGACTTCTCCATCTACGTGGACGCCCGGCCCGCGGACATCGAGCGGTGGTACGTGGAGCGCTTCCAGGCCCTGCGCTACTCCGCCTTCGCCGACCCCGGCTCCTACTTCCACCGCTACGCCGACCTCTCCGACGAGGGGGCCGTGGCCACCGCCACCGGCATCTGGCGGCGGATCAACGAGCCGAACCTGATCGAGAACGTGCAGCCGACCCGCGGCCGCGCCCGGCTGATCCTGTCCAAGGACTCCGACCACTCGATCCGGCGCGTGTTGCTGCGCAAGAACTGATGGACGCCGCGCGCGCCGGCGCCCTCCTGCTCGCCGCCTCGGTGCTCGTGGCCGGGTGCGCGCCGGGTCCCGGGGGTGCTCCCCCGGCGCCGCCGGGCCCCTCCGTCACCACGCCGGCACCGGACCCGTCCCCCGCCGGATCCGCTCCTGCGCCGCCGTCCGGCCCTGCGCCGTCGGCGCCGGGTCCCGGTGCCGTCCCGGAGCGGGTCCCGGAACCGCGCCCGGACCTGGGCGACCCCGCCTCGCTCGCCGTGGTGGTCAACAAGCAGCGGCCCCTGGACCCGCAGGACTGGGCTCCGGCCGCCCTCGAGGACGTCGAGGGCCACCTGCTGCGTCCCGAAGCGGCCGCCGCGGCGCGCGCGCTGCTGGCCGCGGCACGGGCGGACGGCGTGCCGATCCGGATCGTGTCGGGCTACCGCTCCTTCGCCGAGCAGTCGGGCACGTACGCCGGGTGGGTCGCGCAGAAGGGCCGGGAGGCGGCCGACACGGTGTCCGCCCGGCCGGGCCACTCGGAGCACCAGACGGGTCTGGCCATGGACGTCGGCGACGGCTCCGGGTGCGACCTGCGGGTGTGCTTCGACGGGACGGCCGCCGCCGCCTGGGTGGCCGAGCACGGGCCGGAGCACGGCTTCGTGCTCCGCTACCCCTGGGGCGAGCACGGCATCACCGGCTACTGGTACGAGCCGTGGCACCTGCGCTACCTCGGTCCGGAGCGGGCCCGGGAGCTCGTGCGCTCCGGCGCCGCGACGCTCGAGGAGTTCTCCGGCCTGTCGCCGGCCCCGGACTACGGACCGTCCGCACCCGGCTGACCGGCTCCACACCGGCGCACCTGATCCCGCTGCCGGGATGCCGGACGGCCCGGCCGGCTCAGACGGTCAGGGCCAGTTCGCGCTCCACCACGGAGGCGAGGAACTCCGTCTCGGCCCGGGCGATCTCCTCCGAGGCCGCCTCGACCATCACGCGGACCACGGGCTCGGTCCCCGACGGGCGCAGCAGCACGCGGCCCGTCTCGCCGAGGCGCTGCTCGACCTCGGCGACGGCCGCCTGCACGCCGGGGTTGGAGCCCACTGCGGCGCGGTCCACGCCGCGCACGTTGAGCAGCACCTGCGGCAGCCGGGTCATGACCCGGGCCAGCTCCGCGAGCGGCGCGCGGGTCTGGGCCACGCGCGAGGCCAGCATCAGCCCGGTCAGCAGCCCGTCCCCGGTGGTGGCGTAGTCGGACATGATCACGTGGCCGGACTGCTCGCCACCCAGGTTGTACCCGTGCTCGGTCATCGTCTCGAGGACGTAGCGATCCCCCACGGCGGTCTCGCGGACGTCGATCCCCGCGTGGCGCAGGGCGAGCTTGAGGCCGAGGTTGCTCATCACGGTGGCCACGAGCGTGTCGTCGACGAGCCGGCCCGCGTCCTTCAGCGCCAGGGCCAGGATCGCCATGATCTGGTCCCCGTCGACCTCCCGGCCGGTGGCGTCCACGGCGAGGCAGCGGTCGGCGTCGCCGTCGTGGGCGATCCCGAGGTGGGCCCCGAGCTCGACGACGGCCCGCTGGAGGGGTTCCAGGTGGGTCGAGCCGCAGCCGTCGTTGATGTTCAGGCCGTCGGGCTCCGCGCCGATGACGTGCACGTCGGCGCCCGCGCCGCGGAACGCGTCCGGTGAGACCCCGCTGGCGGCGCCGTTGGCGCAGTCCAGGACCACCCGCATCCCTTCGAGGCGGTGCGGGATGGCCCCCACCAGGTGCAGGACGTAGCGGTCCTCCGCGTCCGTGAGCAGGTGGATGCGCCCGACCCCGGCGCCGGTGGGGCGCCGGAAGTCGCCGGACTCGAGGACCTGCTGGATCTCGTCCTCGACCCGGTCGGGCAGCTTCCGCCCGCCGTGGGCCAGGAACTTGATCCCGTTGTCGGGGGCCGGGTTGTGCGAGGCGGAGATCATCACGCCGAAGTCGGCGTCGAGGTCCGCCACGAGGTAGGCCAGCGCCGGCGTCGGCAGGACCCCGGCGTCGTGGACGTCCACGCCGGACCCGGCGAGACCCGCGGTGACGGCGGCACTGAGGAACTCCCCGCTGGCGCGCCCGTCGCGGGCGACGACCGCTGTCGGGCGCCGCCCGTCGCGCGCGTGGCCGTGGCCGAGCACGATCGCGGCGGCCTGCGCCAGGTCCAGGGTCATGTTGGCTGTGAGGAGGTCGTTCGCGAGCCCGCGCACGCCGTCCGTTCCGAATAATCTAGACATCGCCCCCCATCCTACGTTCCCCGCGGCCCGGACAGCGGCAGGCGGGCCACAACGCACAGACCCCGCCCGACACCGGTGGGCACCGGGTCGGACGGGGTCCGCAGCGCTGGGGGCGGGCCTCGGAGGCCCTCCGATCAGCGCTTCGAGTACTGCGGGGCCTTGCGGGCCTTCTTGAGACCGGCCTTCTTGCGCTCGATGACGCGCGGGTCGCGCGTCAGGAAGCCGGCCTTCTTGAGGGTCGGCCGGTTGTTCTCGAGGTCGATCTCGTTCAGCGCGCGCGCCACGCCGTGGCGCAGGGCACCGGCCTGGCCGGAGGGGCCACCGCCGTGGATGCGGGCGATGACGTCGTAGGCGCCCTCGAGCTCCAGCACCTTGAAGGGGTCGTTGACCTCCTGCTGGTGCAGCTTGTTCGGGAAGTAGTTCTCCAGGGTGCGGCCGTTGACGGTCCACCGGCCGGAGCCGGGGACGACGCGCACGCGGGCCACGGCCTCCTTGCGGCGGCCGACGGCCTGGCCGGAGACGGTGAGGGCCGGGCGCTCGGTGGCTGCCTCGGTCTCCTCGGCGGGGGAGGACTCGGAGGTGTAGCTGCTCAGCTGCTCCTCGCCGTCCACGATGTTCTGCTCTTCAGTATTCTGAGCCACGATTTTCCTCGCTCGTTTCTGTCGTAGGCCCGGTTACTGGGCGACCTGGGTGAACTCGAAGGTCTGCGGCTGCTGGGCACCGTGCGGGTGCTCCGGGCCGGCGTAGACCTTGAGCTTGGACATCTGCTGGGCGGCCAGCTTGTTCTTCGGGAGCATGCCACGGATGGCCTTCTCCACGGCGCGGACCGGGTGCTTCTCCAGCAGCTCCGCGTAGGAGCTGGACTTGAGCCCGCCCGGGTAGCCGGAGTGGCGGTAGGCCCGCTTCTTCTCGAGCTTGGAGCCGGTCAGGGCCACCTTCTCGGCGTTGACGATGATGACGAAATCACCGGCATCCACGTGGGGAGCAAAGGTCGGCTTGTGCTTTCCGCGCAGCAGCGTTGCGGTCTGGCTGGCCAGGCGACCCAGGACGACGTCGGTGGCATCGATGACGTGCCACTGGCGCTGGATGTCACCGGGCTTCGGGGTGTACGTACGCACGTTAGTTTGCCTTCGTTCGGGTTATCTCGGTGGCGCTAGTTGGGATCACGCCGTTTCTCGGTGTGCCGTCCGGGGCTCGGGTGAGGGCCGAGCTGCATCCGGTGCCCGAGACCCCGGTGCACCGGGCCGCCAGGCGTCCTGCAACGGGACAGCGGATCCGGGTACACGTGAACCGAGGCGGGACACGCACAACAGCAACCAACGGTACCGGATGGAGCGGCCAAAGACCACTCGGGCCATACACCCGGAGGGTGCGGCGGTCAATCTCCCCACGGCCGCCCGGGCTCCCCGGCCGCCCCAGGCTCGCCGTGCCGGGCGACCCGGGCCGCGTCGCGGGAGGCCTCGCCGTGGGGGTCGCCGAGCGGATCGCGCCGCGCGCGGGTGCGTTCGGCCCGCTCCCCCAGGGCGGCGTCCCCGGGATAGCGGACCTCCTCGAGCACGAGGGCGTGCGGCGGCGCCATCAGCGCCCTGGCGTCCCGGACCCGCTCCGCGAGCCTGCGGCCGAGCCAGTCGGGGGCCTCCCGGCCGGCGCCGACGCGGGCGGCCGCGCCCACGACGGAACGGACCATGTGGTGGCAGAAGGCGTCCGCCTCGATGCCCAGCAGCACGAGCCCGTCCCGGTCCCGCTCGACGGACACGTCCAGCACCTCCCGCACCGTGGTGGCGCCCTGCCGCGGGCGGCAGAAGGACAGGAAGTCGTGCAGCCCCACCAGATCCTGCACCGCCCCGGCCATCACGGGGACGTCGAGCACGTCCTTCGTCCACCAGGTCAGGTGCCGGGTCAGCGGGTCGCGGCCCGCCGCGCCGTCGTCGATCCGGTAGCTGTAGCGGCGGGAGACGGCGGAGAAGCGGGCGTCGAAGCCGGCCGGGGCGGCGCCCGCGCGGCGGACGACCACCGCGCCCGGGCACGCCGGCAGCCCTCGCCCGCGGCGGCCGCGGCCCAGGACGTGCCCCAGCGCCCCCGTGAGGCGGCGCTCCAGCGCGCGCCCCGGGTCCTCCTCCCGGCCGCGGGCGAGGCCGGCCCACTCCTCCGGATCCAGGTCCAGGTGCACCACCTGGCCGCGGGCGTGCACGCCGGTGTCCGTCCGGCCGGCCACGGCGACCCGCACGTCGCGGCGGACCAGCACGGCGAGAGCGTCCTCCAGTGCCCCCTGCACGGTGGGCAGGCCCGGCTGGCGGGCCCACCCGGAGAACGGCGCGCCGTCGTAGGCCAGGTCGATCCGCACGCGCACGCGGGACTCGGACGGGCTCATGCTCAGCTCCTGGGAGGGTGTGGTCGGGCAGTGGGCGGGCACGACGACGCCGCCGGGGACCTGGTCCCCGGCGGCGTCGCGGTGTGTCCGTGCGTCAGGCGTCCGGTGAGCGCAGCTTCTGCGCGGAGGCGCCGCCGGCCGGCTGGAAGCCGGCGGCCTCGGCGTTGGCCGGCGAGTCGAACCAGATCTCGGCGGTGGTGCCCGCGTACCAGCGCGAGCCGGGCACGTGGTACTTCATCGAGTTCTTGTTGCCCTTGACCTCGAAGCCCTCGGGTGCCTCGCCGGACTCGAGCGGGGCGTGCGAGCCGGGGAACTCCGCGTCGGTGTTCTCCGCGGCGACCTCGGCGGCCTGCTCGGAGCCGACCTCGGGGGCCTGCTCGTCGGCGGGGATCTCCTCGGTGGCGACCTCGCCGGCGGTGGAGTCCGCCGGGGTGTCGACCGGGGCCGCGGGGGCCGGGGCGGCCTTCGCGGTGGCGCGCTCGGCCTCGGCCACGGTGGCCCTCGTCGCGACGGGCTCCATCACGAGCTCGATGACCGCCATGGGGGCGTTGTCGCCCTTGCGGTTGCCGATCTTCGTGATGCGGGTGTAGCCGCCGTTGCGGTCCTCCATCGCCGAGGCGATGGTCGTGAACAGCTCGTGCACCACGGACTTGTCGGTCAGCTGCGCCAGCACGCGGCGGCGGGCGGCCAGGTCACCGCGCTTGGCGAAGGTGATCAGGCGCTCGGCGTAGGGACGCATCCGCTTGGCCTTCGTCACGGTGGTGGTGATGCGCTTGTGCTCGAACAGCTGCTGGGACAGGTTCGCCAGCATCAGGCGCTCGTGCGCGGGTCCGCCTCCGAGGCGGGGTCCCTTGGTGGGAGTAGGCATGGTTGTTGATCTCCTGGAAGTGTGTCCCGGCCCGGGCGGGCACCCGCCGGGACGTCAGCGGGAAGGACTAGTGGTCGTCGTCGTCGAACGGGTTCTCGTCGTCGATCGCGGCGGCGCGAGCGGCGAGGTCGAAACCGGGGGGCGAGTCCTTGAGGGACAGCCCGAGGTCGACGAGCTTGGCCTTGACCTCGTCGATCGACTTGGCGCCGAAGTTGCGGATGTCCATCAGGTCCGCCTCGGACCGGCCCACGAGCTCACCCACGGTGTGGATGCCCTCGCGCTTGAGGCAGTTGTAGGACCGCACCGTGAGCTCGAGGTCCTCGATGGGCAGCGCCATGTCGGCGGCCATCGCGGCGTCCGTCGGCGAGGGCCCGATCTCGATGCCCTCGGCGGCCGTGTTGAGCTCCCGGGCGAGACCGAACAGCTCGACCAGGGTGGTGCCTGCGGAGGCCACGGCGTCACGCGGGGTGATGGCCTCCTTGGTCTCCACGTCCAGGACCAGCTTGTCGAAGTCGGTGCGCTGCTCCACGCGGGTGGCCTCCACGCGGAAGGTCACCTTCAGGACGGGCGAGTAGATCGAGTCGACCGGGATGCGGCCGATCTCCGCGTCGCCGGCCTTGTTCTGGGCGGCGGAGACGTACCCGCGCCCGCGCTCGATGGTCAGCTCGAGCTCGAGCTGGCCCTTCGCATTGAGGGTCGCGACGTGCAGGTCCGGGTTGTGGATCTCCACACCGGCCGGGGCCGTGATGTCCGCGGCGGTGACGACGCCGGGGCCCTGCTTGCGCAGGTAGGCGACGACGGGCTCGTCCTGCTCCGAGGAGACGGCGAGCTTCTTGACGTTGAGAATGACCTCGGAGACGTCCTCCTTCACGCCCTCCACGGTGGAGAACTCGTGGAGCACCCCGTCGAGCCGGATGCTGGTCACGGCAGCACCGGGGATCGAGGACAGGAGGGTGCGGCGGAGGGAGTTGCCGAGGGTGTAGCCGAAGCCGGGCTCGAGCGGTTCGATCACGAAGCGGGACCGGTTGTCGGCCACGACCTCTTCAGAGAGGGTGGGGCGCTGTGCGATGAGCACTGATGTTTCCTTTCAGCGGGCATCCGCTATATGACGCGCGCAAATGGTGGAAAACAGTTGAAGGGTGCGGACCGGTGCCCGGTCCGTTGTCGGCACGCGCACCGGGACCCCGAAGGGTCCCGGTGGGCGTGCTCACATCAGACGCGGCGGCGCTTCGGCGGACGGCAGCCGTTGTGCGCGCTCGGGGTGACGTCCGAGATGGAGCCGACCTCGAGGCCCGTGGCCTGCAGGGAGCGGATCGCGGTCTCGCGCCCGGAGCCGGGGCCCTTGACGAACACGTCGACCTTGCGCATGCCGTGCTCCTGCGCGCGCTTCGCGGCGGCCTCGGCGGCCATCTGGGCCGCGAAGGGGGTGGACTTGCGAGAGCCCTTGAAACCCATCTCGCCGGCGGACGACCAGGAGAGGACGGCGCCGGAGGGATCGGTGATGGTGACGATGGTGTTGTTGAACGTCGACTTGATGTGGGCCTGGCCCTGGGTGACGTTCTTCTTGTCCTTGCGGCGGGGCTTGCGGGCAGCCGCTGCGCGAGTCTTCGGGGGCATGGAGATCTCCTACAAAGTTCGGGAAGAGTGGTGGTGGGCCGCTCGGGGGACCGTGGGGTCCTGTCGCGCGAGCGGCAGCGGGCTACTTCTTCTTGCCGGCGACCGTGCGCTTCGGACCCTTGCGGGTGCGGGCGTTGGTCTTGGTGCGCTGACCGTGCACGGGCAGGCCGCGGCGGTGCCGGATGCCCTGGTAGCTGCCGATCTCGACCTTGCGGCGGATGTCGGCGGCCACCTCGCGGCGGAGGTCACCCTCGACCTTGTAGTTGTCCTCGATGTAGTCGCGCAGCTCCACGAGCTGGGCATCGGTGAGTTCGCGCACGCGCAGGTCGCCCGAGATGCCGGTGGCGTCCAGGGTGTCGAGCGCGCGGGTGCGACCCACGCCGTAGATGTAGGTGAGCGCAATTTCCAGCCGCTTTTCGCGGGGAAGGTCGACGCCTGCGAGACGAGCCATATCGGCGGTTCTCCTTGTGCTGTTCCAGAGGTCTGGAGCATCGCTGCCCGGTCGGTGACGTCATGTCCGTCCGCCGGTCCCCGGCCTCTGTACCGGGGGCACCCGCCTGGATCTCTCCGGTCGGGAGCGGTGCCGTTGTCGATCCACTTGCGTGGAGTGGTCGGGGCTGGTCAGCCCTGACGCTGTTTGTGGCGCGGGTTCTCGCAGATCACCATGACCCGCCCGTTGCGGCGGATCACCTTGCACTTGTCGCAGATCGGCTTCACGCTCGGTTGGACCTTCATCGCATTCCTTCGCGTCGTTCTCTCGAGTGGTGTGCGGCCCGGACGGCCGCCGGTCCTACTTGTAGCGGTAGACGATACGCCCGCGGGTGAGGTCGTACGGGCTCAGCTCCACCACCACCCGGTCCTCGGGGAGGATCCGGATGTAGTGCTGTCGCATCTTCCCGGAGATGTGGGCGAGGACCAGGTGACCGTTGTTCAGCTCAACGCGGAACATCGCGTTGGGCAGAGCCTCGACCACAGTGCCTTCGATCTCGATGACGCCGTCTTTCTTGGCCATATCCTCCGCTAACTTCAGGTGCCCCCCGCCGGGGCGGCGAGCAGGGTTTCGGGTGTACATCGTCGTTAAACGCCGCCGCGGACCCGTGCGCGTGCACCATCACCGTTCGTGGTGCACGGTGAGGGTGGGCGCGGTCCGATGTGTGCGGAATCGCTGGAGCACAGACAACCAACAGGACACTCTACGGGATCGGGGGCGCCTCCCGCAACGCGGGAGACGCCCCCGGGAGCGGCGCCGGGCCCGGCGGACCGGGGACGACGGCGCTCAGACGGTCGCGGCGAGCTGCCCGCAGGCCCCGTCGATGTCGGAGCCGCGGGTGTCCCGCACGGTGGTGGGGATGCCGTGGGCGCGGAGTCGCTCCACGAAGTTCTGCTCCACGCCGGGACGCGAGGCGGTCCACTTGGAGCCCGGGGTCGGGTTGAGCGGGATGGGGTTCACGTGCACCCAGCCCCCGCCGCGGGCGTTGAGCTTCTCCCCGAGGAGGTCGGCCCGCCACCCGTGGTCGTTGATGTTGCGGATCAGGGCGTACTCGATGGAGACCCGCCGACCGGTGGCCTGGTAGTAGTCGTAGGCGGCGTCGAGGGCCTCGTCGACCTTCCAGCGGGTGTTGACCGGGATGAGGTCGTCCCGCAGCTCGTCGTCGGGGGCGTGCAGGGACAGCGCCAGCGTGACCGGCAGCTTCTCCTGCGTGAACTTCCGGATGCCCGGCACGAGACCCACCGTGGACATGGTGATCCCGCGGGCCGAGATGCCGAGGCCCTCCGGGGAGGGGTCGATGAGGCGGTGGATCGCGCCGATCGAGGCCTTGTAGTTGGCGAGGGCCTCCCCCATGCCCATGAACACGATGTTGGAGATGCGCAGCGGCTCCTGCTCGGCCCTTCCGACCCGGCCGCCGCGGAGCATCCGGGCGCCCTGCACCACCTGTTCGACCATCTCGGCGGTCGAGAGGTTGCGGGTCAGGCCCGCCTGGCCGGTCGCGCAGAAGGGGCAGTTCATCCCGCAGCCGGCCTGGGAGGAGATGCACATGGTCACCCGGTGGGTGTAGCGCATGAGCACGGACTCCACGGTGGCCCCGTCGAAGCACCGGTGGACGTTCTTGACGGTGTCCCCCTGGTCGGCCTCGAGGCTGCGCACGGTCGTCAGGAGCGGCGGCAGGGCCTGGGACACCAGCTCCTCCCGGCCGGCCGCGGGCAGGTCGGTCATGTCCTCCGGGGCGGTGGCGAGCCGGTCGAAGTAGTGCCGGGAGAGCTGGCCCGCGCGGAAGGGCTGGTGCCCCAGCTCGGCGAGGAACTCCCGGCGTCCCGCCATGTCGAAGTCGGCGAGGTGGCGCGGGGGCTTGCCGCGCCGCGGTGCGGCGAAGGTCAGCTGGCCGGGTCGCGGCCTCGCCGTGAGCTCGACGGGCGTGCTGGTCCTGGTGCTCTGCTGCGGCTGCTGGGCCACGGTGTTCTCCTCGCGGTCTCGCGGGTCCGGGGTGCTGGTGGAGCGCCGGTTCACGGCAGGTCCTCGGGGATCGGCACGGGGCGCACGCCGAGGGGCTCGAGCTCCGAGGCCCCGCCGTCCTCGGCCGTGAGCACCCAGACGCCGTCGGCGTGCAGCGCCACGGAGTGCTCCCACTGGCTGGAGCGGGCCCCGTCGGTGGTGACCACGGTCCACTCGTCGTCGAGCACGCGGGTGCCGATCCCGCCGCGCACGAGCATCGGCTCGATGGCCAGCGCCATCCCGGCGCGCAGGCGGGGCCCGCGATCGGTGCTGCGGAAGTTGAGGACGTCGGGGGCCATGTGCATCTTGGAGCCGATCCCGTGGCCCACGTACTCCTCGAGGATCCCGAAGCGGTGCCCGGAGACCTTCCGCACGTAGTCCTCCACGGCCGCGCCGATGTCGCCGATGTGCGTGCCGGTGGCCGCCGCCGCGATGCCGTGCCACATGGCGTTGCGGGTGACGTCGGAGAGCTCGGCGTCCGCGGGGTCGGGTCGGCCCAGCAGCACGGTGCGCGCCGAGTCCCCGTGCCAGCCCCCGACGATCGCCCCGCCGTCCACGGAGAGGATGTCCCCCTCCTGCAGCACCTGCTCCCCCGGGATGCCGTGGACCACCACCTCGTTGACGGACACGCACACCGCGGCGGGATAGCCGAAGTAGCCGAGGAAGTTGGAGCCGGCCCCGTGCTCGTCGAGGACGGAGCGGAAGACGTCGTCGAGGGACGCCGTGGTCGCGCCGGGGACGGCGGCCGCCACGGCGGCGTCGAGGGCGCGCGAGGTCACCACCCCGGCGCGCTGCATGGAGCGCAGCTGGGCGTTGGTCTTGTACTCGATCCGGCGGCGGCCGAACATGCGGTCTTCCTTCCGAGCCGCTCCCCCGGTCGGGGAGCTCGCGGCTGTCGTGGGTTAAACATGAGACCCCCGGGGGCGTCCGGGGGTGTCACGGAGTCCGTGGTGCGGGACGGCGCGTCAGGGCAGCGCGGTCATGATCCGCTGGGAGACCTCGTCGACGGTCCCCAGGCCGTCCACCTCGCGGACGATGCCGCGCCGGTCGTAGACGTCGACGACCACGGCGGTCTCCGCTTCGTACACGTCGAGGCGGTGCCGGATGACCGCTTCGGTGTCGTCGGTGCGCCCCTCCTTCCGGGCGCGCCCGAGGAGCCGCTGGACGAGCTCGTCGCGCTCGGCGGTCAGCTTCAGCACGACGTCGAGCTCCTGCCCCAGCTCGGCCAGGATGGCGTCCAGCTCGTCCACCTGCGCGGCGTTGCGCGGGTAGCCGTCGAGCAGGAAGCCGTCGGCGGTGTCCGTCTCGGCGAGCCGGTCGCGGACCATCCGGTTGGTCACCGAGTCCGGGACGAGGTCGCCGACGTCGATGTAGCTCTTGGCCTCCTGCCCCAGGGAGGTCCGGCCCTTGATGTTGGCCCGGAAGATGTCCCCGGTGGAGATCGCCGGGATGCCGAGCCGCTCCGAGATGCGCACGGCCTGCGTGCCCTTGCCTGCGCCGGGGGGGCCGATGATGAGCATGCGGGTCATGAAGTCTCCTTGCGGTGTGTGGTGGCTGCGGTCCAGTCTACCGGGCCGTCCCCGGCGTCCCCGGCGGGAGGACGGCGGGGACTGGGGTCAGCGCAGCAGGCCCTCGTAGTTGCGCTGCTGCAGCTGGGCCTCGATCTGCTTCACCGTGTCCAGGCCCACGCCCACCATGATCAGCAGCGACGGCCCGCCGAAGGGGAAGTTCTGGTTCGCGTCGATGAGCACGAGCGCCACCAGCGGGATCATCGACACGATGCCCAGGTAGAGGGCACCCGGGAACGTGATCCGGCTGAGCACGTACGCCAGGTACTTCTCGGTGGGCCGGCCGGCGCGGATGCCGGGGATGAAGCCGCCGTAGCGCTTCATGTTGTTGGAGACCTCCTCCGGGTTGAAGGTGATCGACACGTAGAAGTACGTGAAGAACACGATCATCAGGAAGTACATCGCCATGTAGACGGGGTGGTCCCCGGTGATGAGGTAGGTGTTGATCCAGTTGACCCAGCCGGGGATGTCCCGCCCGTCGTCGGGCATGCCGAACTGGGCGAGCATGCCGGGGAGCATCAGCATCGAGGACGCGAAGATGATGGGGATGACACCGGCCATGTTCACCTTGAGCGGGATGTAGGTGGTGGTCCCGCCGATCGTGCGGCGGCCCACCATCCGCTTGGCGTACTGCACGGGCACGCGGCGCTGGGACTGCTCCACGAAGACCACGCAGGTGATCACCACGAGACCCACGGCCAGCACCGAGAGGAACACGCCCCAGCCCCGGGTGCGGAGGATCTCGCCGAGGGCGGAGGGGAAGGTCGCGGCGATGGAGGTGAAGATGAGCAGCGACATGCCGTTGCCCACGCCCTTCTCCGTGATCCGTTCCCCCAGCCACATGATGATCGCCGTGCCGGCGGTCATCGTGATGATGATGATCAGCACGGTCAGCCAGGTGTCGTCCGGGATGATCGGCAGGGGGCAGTCCCCCAGCAGGGCTCCGGACCGGGCGAGCGAGACCACCGTGGTGGCGTTGAGCAGCGCGAGGCCGATGGTGAGGTATCGGGTGTACTGGGTCAGCTGCGTCTGGCCCTGCGCGCCCTCCTCGTGCAGCTCCTGGAAGCGCGGGATGACCACGCGCAGCAGCTGCACGATGATGCTCGCGGTGATGTAGGGCATGACGCCCAGGGCGAAGACCGACAGCTGCAGCAGGGCGCCGCCGCTGAAGAGGTTCACCATGTCGTAGACGCCGCCCGTGGTGGTCCCGCGGTCCAGGCACTGCTGCACGTTGCCGTAGTCGACGCCCGGCGCCGGGATGAACGTGCCCAGGCGGTAGAGCACGATGAGGGCGAGGGTGAACCCCAGCTTGCGTCGCAGGTCGGGGGTTCGCAACGCCCTTCCGAAAGCGCTGAGCACATGTCCTCCTAGAGACTGGGTCCGACCGGCATCCGGTGGCGGGGGGTGTGGTGGTGCAGGAGCTCGGTCCGGTGTCCGCGCACCCGGTGGTCGCGGACGACTCCGGCAAGTCTAACGAACGCGGCGCGCCCGGGACTCACCCGGGGCGCGCGCCGACGGGACGGGCTCGTGCCCGACCACGGATCAGGCCCCGCCCACGCTCGCGTGGACGGGGCCTGATCCGCGGGCGCCGGGGGGCCGGGCCTGCGCCCGGTCCCCGGCCCGCGCTCACAGCGCGGTGGTGCTGCCGCCGGCGGCGGCGATCTTCTCCGCGGCGGAGCCCGAGAAGGCGTGCGCCTTCACGTCGACCGCGACCGCGATGTCGCCGGAGCCCAGGACCTTGACGGGCTGGTTCTTGCGCACGGCGCCGCGGGCCACGAGCGACTCCACGGTCACCTCGCCGCCCTCCGGGAACAGCTCGGTGAGCTTGTCCAGGTTGACGACCTGGTACTCCACGCGGAACGGGTTCTTGAACCCGCGCAGCTTGGGCAGGCGCATGTGCAGCGGGAGCTGCCCGCCCGCGAAGCCCGCCTTGACCTGGTACCGGGCACTCGTGCCCTTGGTCCCGCGGCCGGCGGTCTTGCCCTTGGAGCCCTCACCGCGACCCACGCGGGTCTTGGCGGTCTTCGCGCCCGGGGCCGGACGCAGGTGGTGCACCTTGAGGGCGTGCACCCTCTCGTTGCTCTGAGCGGTGTTCTCAGCAGTGTTCTCTGCCATGGTTACTTGGCCTCCTCGACCTTGACCAGGTGGGCGACGGTGTTGACCATGCCCGCGGTCACGCCGTCGGCCTTGCGGACCACGACGTTGCCCGGCCGCTTGAGACCGAGGGACCGCAGGGTGTTCCGCATGTTCTGCTTCTGGCCGACCACCGACCGGACCTGCGTGATGCGCAGCTCCGCGCCGTCGGGCTGGATACGCTTGCCGGACATCAGGCACCTGCCTTCTGGATCGAGCGCAGCAACGGACCGGGGACGACCTCGTCGATCGGCAGCCCACGACGGGCCGCGACGGCCGCGGGCTCCTCGAGCTGGCGGAGCGCCTCGATGGTTGCGTGCACGATGTTGATCTGGTTCGACGAACCGAGGGACTTCGACAGCACGTCGTGGATGCCGGCGCACTCGAGCACGGCGCGGACCGGGCCACCGGCGATCACACCGGTACCGGGGGTCGCCGGGCGCAGCATGACGACGCCTGCTGCGGCCTCGCCCTGCACGCGGTGCGGGATCGTGCGCTCCTCGATGCGCGGGACGCGGAAGAAGTTCTTCTTCGCCTCCTCGACGCCCTTCGAGATCGCCGCCGGCACCTCCTTGGCCTTGCCGTAGCCGACGCCGACCATGCCGTTGCCGTCGCCGACGACGACGAGGGCGGTGAAGCTGAAGCGACGACCGCCCTTGACGACCTTGGAGACACGGTTGATGGTCACGACGCGCTCGAGGAACTTGTCCTTCTCCTCGTCGCGTCCGCCGCGGCCACCGCGTCCGCCGCGCTCACCACGTCCGCCGCGCTCACCACGGCCGCCGCGCTCACCACGGCCGCCGCGGTCGCCGCGGGAGTCCTGGGAGCGGTTGGGCTCGGTGGTCTGCTGGGCCCCGGTCGCCTCCGTGGAGGCGGTGCTGGCTTCGGTCACCTGGGTTTCCTTCTCGTTGTTCTGCTCGCTCACAGTGCCAGACCTCCTTCGCGGGCGCCGTCGGCGACAGCCGCCACGCGACCGTGGTACTTGTTGCCGCCGCGGTCGAACACGACGGCCTCGACACCGGCGGCCTTGGCGCGCTCGGCCACGAGCTCACCCACCCGCTTGGCCTTCGCGGTCTTGTCCGCGTCGGCGCCGCGCAGGTCGGCCTCCATGGTGGACGCCGAGGCGACGGTGACACCCTGGGTGTCGTCGACGACCTGGACGAACACGTGGCGGGCCGAGCGGTTGACGACCAGGCGCGGGCGCGCGGCCGTGCCGGCCAGGTGCTTGCGCACCCGGACGTGGCGGCGGCTGCGGGCCGCGGCCTTGGAATTGCCCTTGATCTTCAGAGCCATGATTACTTACCAGCCTTTCCGGCCTTGCGGCGGATCTGCTCGCCGGCGTACCGCACGCCCTTGCCCTTGTAGGGCTCGGGGGCGCGGAGCTTGCGGATCTTGGCGGCGACCTCGCCGACCTGCTGCTTGTCGATGCCGTTGACCGAGAGCTTGTTGACGCCCTCGACGGCGAACGAGATGCCCTCCGGGGCCTTGAAGGTGATCGGGTGACTGTAGCCGAGGGCGAACTCGAGGTCCTGGCCCTTGGCCTGCACGCGGTAACCGGTGCCCACGATCTCGATGCCCTTGGAGTAGCCCTGGGTGACGCCCTGGATCATGTTGGCGATCAGGGTCCGGGTGAGACCGTGCAGCGAGCGGGACTCGCGCTCGTCGTCGGGTCGGGTGACGGTGAGGGTGCTGTCTTCGAGCGCGATCGAGATCGGGCTGGCAACGGTGTGCTGCAGCTCGCCCTTGGTGCCCTTGACGGAGACGACGTTGCCGTCGATCGTGATCTCCACACCGGCCGGCACAGAGATGGGGAGACGTCCGATACGTGACATGTTCTCTTCCTTTCTGTTCCGGGTTACCAGACGTACGCGAGGACTTCGCCGCCCACGCCCTTCTTCGCGGCCTGCTTGTCGGTCAGCAGCCCGGAGGAGGTGGACAGGATGGCGATGCCCAGGCCGCCCAAGACCTTGGGGAGGTTGGTGGACTTGGCGTAGACGCGCAGGCCCGGCTTGGAGATGCGCCGGACGCCCGCGATGGACCGCTCCCGGTTGGGGCCGAACTTCAGGGACAGCGTGAGGGTCTTGCCGACCTCGGCCGCCTCCTCCTTGTAGTCCGCGATGTAGCCTTCGGCCTTGAGGATGTCCGCCACGCGGGCCTTGAGCTTCGAGTACGGCATGCTCACGGAGTCGTGGTAGGCGGAGTTGGCGTTGCGCAGACGCGTCAGCATGTCCGCGACAGGATCTGTCATTGTCATTTTGGGGGCACGTGCCCTTCCTCGTCCCGGTTTCCGCACCTGGCGGCGCCCGTGGGCGCCCGGCCGGACCTGGAACGTAGCGAGATTAGTTGGTCTTGAAGGGGAAGCCGAGCGCCTTCAGCAGCGCGCGGCCCTCGTCGTCGGTCTTCGCGGTGGTCACCACCGTGATGTCCATGCCGCGGACCCGGTCGATGCGGTCCTGGTCGATCTCGTGGAACATGGACTGCTCGGTGAGGCCGAAGGTGTAGTTGCCGTTGCCGTCGAACTGGCGGTCGGACAGACCGCGGAAGTCGCGGATGCGCGGCAGGGCCAGGGTCACCAGGCGGTCGAGGAACTCCCACATGCGGTCGCCGCGCAGCGTGGTGTGCGCGCCGATCGGCATGCCCTCGCGGAGCTTGAACTGCGCGATGGACTTCTTCGCCCGGGTCACGAGCGGCTTCTGGCCCGTGATAGCGGTGAGGTCGCGGACGGCGCCGTCGATGAGCTTGGAGTCCTTCGCGGCGTCGCCGACACCCATGTTCACGACGACCTTGACGACGCGCGGGATCTCCATGACGTTGCCGTAGCCGAACTGCTCCTGCAGCGCGGGCACGACGGTCTCCTGGTACTTGTCCTTGAAGCGCGGGGACACGCTGATCTCGGTGGTTTCGGTCATCACAGGTCCTTGCCGGTGCTCTTGGAGACGCGGACGCGGACGGTCTTCTGGCGCCCGTCGCGCTCGACGGTCTCGGTGCGGTGGCCGACGCGGGTCGGCTTGTTGGTCTCCGGGTCCACGAGCGCCACGTTGGAGACGTGGATCGGGGCCTCGACCTTGTCGATGCCGCCGGCTTCGCCCTGCATGGAGGCCTTGCGGTGGCGGGTCATCACGTTGACGCCCTCCACGACCACGCGGGAGGTCTCGGGGATCACGCGCAGGACCTTGCCCTGCTTGCCCTTGTTGTCCTTGCTGCCGGAGATGACCTGCACCAGGTCGCCGGTCTTGATTTTGAACTTCGCCATGGTCAGAGCACCTCCGGAGCCAGCGAGATGATCTTCATGAACTTCTTGTCGCGCAGCTCACGGCCCACGGGGCCGAAGATGCGGGTACCACGGGGGTCACCGTCGTTCTTCAGGATCACTGCGGCGTTCTCGTCGAACTTGATGTAGGAGCCGTCCGGACGACGACGCTCCTTCTTGGTACGGACGATGACGGCCTTGACCACGTCGCCCTTCTTCACGTTCCCGCCGGGGATCGCGTCCTTGACGGTGGCGACGATGATGTCGCCGATGCCTGCGTAGCGACGTCCGGATCCACCGAGAACACGGATGGTGAGGATTTCCTTCGCACCCGTGTTGTCGGCGACCTTCAGTCGCGACTCCTGCTGAATCACTGATTACTCCTGTCGTCACGCCGGTTCCAACACCGATCGAGAGCACGGTGCGGGCCTTGCGGAACAGCTTGTCGGATGATGTGCCCTCCCCCGGCGCGCACGCCGGACCGGGCCCAGCCCTCCATGCCAGGAGCATCTGAACCCGCCACCAGGTGGCACGGGGCGCCCTGCACGCGGTCATTATGCGCTGGCACGAAGAGCTGTGGGATGCACAGGCGGACATTTCGGCCCATACAAGCTCACCAGCCTAGCACACGCGGGAGGCCGTCCGTGCGGGGCCGTGAACGGTCGGCGGCCCGCCCCTTCGTGGAAGGGACGGGCCGTCGCGGCCGTGGCCGGCACTAGCGAACCAGGGTCACTTGGCCTTCTCGAGGATCTCCACGATCCGCCACCGCTTGGTGGCGGACAGCGGGCGGGTCTCGGAGATCAGGACGAGGTCGCCGACGCCGGCGGCGTTCTGCTCGTCGTGGGCCTTGACCTTCGAGGACCGCCGCATGACCTTGCCGTACAGCGAGTGCTTGACGTTGTCCTGCAGCTGGACGACGACGGTCTTGTCCATCTTGTCGGAGACCACGTAGCCGCGACGGCTCTTGCGGTCACCGCGCTCGGCGGCCTGCTCGGCCCTGTTGTTGATCTGCTCGGTCACTTGGCGTCCTCCTCGGAGGTGGTCTCGGCGGTGTTCTCGGCGGAGCCCGCCTGGGGCCGGATGCCGAGCTCGCGCTCGCGCAGCACCGTGTAGATGCGCGCGATGTCGCGCTTGACGGCCTTGAGGCGGCCGTTGTTCTCGAGCTGACCGGTTGCGGACTGGAAGCGGAGGTTGAACAGCTCCTCCTTGGCCTTGCGCAGCGCCTCACCCAGAGAGTCCTTGTCGAGGGCCGCGAGGTTCTCGATGCTCAGATCCTTGGATCCAACAGCCATTCTCATTCACCACCTTCGCGACGCACGATGCGTGCCTTCATCGGGAGCTTGTGGATCGCCAGGCGCAGGGCCTCGCGGGCGACCTCTTCGGAGACACCGGAGAGCTCGAACATCACGCGCCCGGGCTTGACGTTGGCGACCCACCATTCGGGGGAGCCCTTGCCGGAACCCATGCGGGTCTCGGCCGGCTTCTTGGTCAGGGGGCGGTCCGGGTAGATGTTGATCCAGACCTTGCCGCCACGCTTGATGTGGCGGGTCATGGCGATACGGGCGGCCTCGATCTGACGGTTCGTCACGTAGGCCGGCGTGAGCGCTTGGATGCCCCACTCGCCGAAGGCGACGGTGGTGCCGCCCTTGGCAGCGCCCGACCGCTTCGGGTGGTGCTGCTTGCGGAACTTCACACGACGTGGGATGAGCATTTACTTACCACCCTCTGCGTTGGTCGCTCCCGCGGCCGGAGCCGGGGAGGCGGCGGAGTCGCTGCGCTCACGGCGTCCGCCACGGTCGTTACGGTCGGGACGACGACGGTCGCCGCCGCCGCCTCCGCGGCGCTCGCCCGGACCGCCACGGCGGTCACGGTCGCCGCCGCGGCCGCGCGAGGGAGCGGCGGCCTGCTGGGCCGCCAGTTCCTTCGCGGTGAGGTCGCCCTTGTAGATCCAGACCTTCACGCCGATGCGGCCGAAGGTGGTCTTGGCCTCGAAGAAGCCGTAGTCGATGTTCGCGCGCAGGGTGTGCAGGGGCACACGGCCTTCGCGGTAGAACTCCGAGCGGCTCATCTCGGCGCCGCCGAGGCGGCCGGCGCACTGGATGCGGATGCCCTTCGCGCCGGCGCGCTGCGCCGACTGGATGGCCTTCTTCATGGCGCGGCGGAAGGCCACGCGGGAGGCGAGCTGCTCGGCGACGCCCTGGGCGACCAGCTGGGCGTCCACCTCGGGGTTCTTGACCTCGAGGATGTTCAGCTGGATCTGCTTGCCGGTGAGCTTCTCGAGCTCGCCGCGGATGCGGTCGGCCTCGGCGCCGCGGCGGCCGATGACGATGCCGGGGCGGGCGGTGTGGATGTCCACGCGCACGCGGTCCCGGGTCCGCTCGATCTCGACCTTGGAGATGCCGGCCCGCTCCATGCCCGTGGACATGAGCTTGCGGATCTTGATGTCCTCACGGACGTAGTCCTTGTAGCGCTGGCCCTCCTTGGTGGAGTCCGCGTACCAGTGCGACACGTGGTCGGTGGTGATGCCCAGCCGGAACCCGTGCGGGTTGATCTTCTGTCCCACTTAGCGGACCTCCTCGCTGTCAGGGCTCGCCACGATCACGGTGATGTGGCTCGTGCGCTTGTTGATGCGGTAGGCGCGGCCCTGGGCGCGCGGCCGGAACCGCTTCATGGTCGGACCCTCGTCGACGAAGGCCTCGCTCACCACGAGCGCCTCCTCCTTGAACGGCAGACCGTCGCGGTCCGCCAGCTGGCGCGCGTTGGCGACCGCCGACTGGAGGACCTTGAACACCGGTTCCGAAGCACCCTGGGGGGCGAACTTCAGAATCGCCAGAGCCTCATTCGCCTGTTGGCCACGAATCAGGTTGACGACGCGCCGGGCCTTCATAGGCGTCACGCGGATGTAGCGCGCAGATGCCTTGGCTTCCATTGCTTTCCTTCTCTCGTCTTCTCGAAGTGCTCACGCTGCGGGATCCCGGAGGATCAGCGGCGCTTGCCCTTCTTGTCGTCCTTCACATGGCCGCGGAAAGTCCGCGTGGGGGCGAACTCGCCGAGCTTGTGCCCGACCATCGACTCGGTGATGAACACGGGGATGTGCTTGCGTCCGTCGTGCACGGCGATCGTGTGCCCGAGCATGTCGGGGACGATCATCGAGCGGCGGGACCACGTCTTGATGACGTTCTTGGTGCCCTTGTCGTTCTCCTTGGCGACCTTCAGGAAAAGGTGCTGATCGACGAAAGGGCCCTTCTTCAGGCTGCGTGGCATGTGTCAGGCTCCTTAGCGCTTGTTCTTGCCGGTGCGACGACGGCGGACGATGAGCTTGTCGCTCTCCTTGTTGGGGCGGCGGGTGCGGCCCTCGGGCTTGCCGTTCGGGTTGACCGGGTGCCGGCCACCGGAGGTCTTGCCCTCGCCACCACCGTGCGGGTGGTCGACGGGGTTCATGACCACACCGCGGACGGTCGGGCGGACGCCCTTCCAGCGGTTGCGGCCGGCCTTGCCCCAGTTGATGTTCGACTGCTCGGCGTTGCCGACCTCGCCGACCGTCGCGCGGCAGCGGACGTCGACGTTGCGGATCTCGCCGGAGGGCAGACGGAGCTGGCCGTACTTGCCCTCCTTGGCGACGAGCTGCACGGACGCACCGGCGGAGCGGGCGAGCTTGGCGCCGCCGCCCGGACGGAGCTCGACGGCGTGGATCACGGTGCCGACGGGGATGTTGCGCAGCGGCAGGTTGTTGCCGGGCTTGATGTCGGCGCCGGGACCCGACTCGACGACGTCGCCCTGCGACAGCTTGTTCGGCGCGATGATGTAGCGCTTGGAGCCGTCCACGTAGTGCAGCAGCGCGATGCGCGCCGTGCGGTTCGGGTCGTACTCGATGTGCGCGACCTTGGCGTCGACGCCGTCCTTGTCGTGGCGACGGAAGTCGATGACGCGGTACTGGCGCTTGTGCCCGCCGCCCTTGTGCCGGGTGGTGATGCGACCGGTGTTGTTCCGGCCGCCCTTCTTGGGCAGCGGCCGGACCAGCGACTTCTCGGGGGTCGTGCGCGTGATTTCTGCGAAGTCGGCAACGGAGGAGCCGCGACGGCCCGGGGTTGTCGGCTTGTGCTTACGGATAGCCATGTGTCAGTTCCTCGTTAAAGTGGTCTCCGCTCAGGCGAGCGGACCGCCGAAGATGTCGATGGTGCCTTCCTTCAGGGTCACAACGGCACGCTTGGTGCCCTTGCGCTGACCCCAGCCGAAGCGCGTGCGCTTCCGCTTCCCGGCACGGTTGATGGTGTTCACGGACTCGACCTTGACGCCGAAGATCTGCTCCACGGCGTACTTGATCTGCGTCTTGTTCGAGTCGGGCGCCACGAAGAACGTGTAGCGGCCCTCGTCGATGAGCCCGTAGGACTTCTCCGAGACGACCGGCGCGATGATGACGTCCCGGGGATCCTTGATGGTGGTCGCGCTCACTTGGCGTCCTCCTGCTTCTTCTTGCTGGCGGCCGCCACGAAGGACTCGAACGCGTCCTTGGTGAAGACCACGTCGTCGGAGACCAGCACGTCGTACGTGTTGAGCTGGTCCGCGTAGAGGGTGTGCACGTCGTCGAGGTTGCGCACCGACCGGAAGGCGAGTTCGTCCTGGCGGTCGAGCACGACCAGCACGTTCTTGCGCTCCGTCAGTCCGCGCAGCGTCGCCCGGGCGCCCTTCGTGCTGGGGGCGGCGCCCTCGACGATCGACTCCACGACGTGGATGCGGTTGTTGCGCGCCCGGTCCGAGAGGGCTCCGCGCAGCGCGGCGGCCTTCATCTTCTTGGGGGTGCGCTGGCTGTAGTCGCGCGGGGTCGGGCCGTGCACCACGCCGCCACCGGTCATGTGCGGGGCGCGGATCGAGCCCTGGCGCGCACGGCCGGTGCCCTTCTGCTTGAAGGGCTTGCGGCCGGCACCGGAGACCTCGGCGCGGTTCTTGGTCTTGTGCGTGCCCTGGCGGGCCGCGGCCAGCTGCGCGACGACGACCTGGTGCAGCAGGGGCACGTTGGTCTGGACGTCGAAGATCTCGGCGGGCAGTTCGACGTTGACGGTCTGAGTTGCCATGGTCTGATCAGGCTCCCTTCACTGCGGTGCGGACGAGGACGACCGAACCCTTGGGGCCCGGCAGGGCACCCTTGATGAGCAGCAGGGAGTTCTCGGCGTCCACGGCGTGAACGGTGAGGTTCTGCGTCGTGTGACGGACAGCGCCCATGCGGCCCGCCATGCGCATGCCCTTGAACACGCGAGCGGGGTAGGACGCGCCGCCGATGGATCCCGGCTTGCGGTGGTTCTTGTGGGCACCGTGGGAGGCGCCGACGCCGGAGAAGCCGTGACGCTTCATCACACCGGCCGTGCCCTTGCCCTTGGTCTTGCCGATCACGTCGACCTTCTGGCCGGCCTCGAAGAGCTCGACGGAGAGCTCCTGGCCCAGCTCGTAGGTGTCGGCGTCGGCCGTGCGCAGCTCCACGACGTGGCGGCGCGGCGTCACGCCGGCCTTCTCGAAGTGGCCGGCCAGCGGCTGGGTGACCTTGCGGGGGTCGATCGCACCGAACCCGATCTGCACGGCCGAGTAGCCGTCACGGTCCTGGTTGCGCAGCTGGGTCACGACGTTGGAGTCCGCCTTGACGACGGTCACCGGCACGAACTTCCCGTTCTCGTCCCAGACCTGGGTCATGCCGAGCTTGGTGCCCAGCAGGCCCTTCACCTGGCGTTCGAAAGTGGTAGTCATTGGGATGCGATCCTCTTTACAGCTTGATTTCGATGTTCACGTCAGCCGGCAGGTCGAGGCGCATGAGCGAGTCGACGGCCTTCGGCGTGGGGTCGATGATGTCGATCAGCCGCTTGTGCGTGCGCATCTCGAAGTGCTCGCGGCTGTCCTTGTACTTGTGCGGCGAACGGATGACGCAGTACACGTTCTTCTCGGTGGGCAACGGCACGGGGCCGACCACCGTGGCGCCTGCGCGCGTCACCGTCTCAACGATCTTCCGGGCCGAGACGTCGATGACCTCGTGGTCATAAGACTTCAGCCGGATGCGGATTTTCTGTCCCGCCATGGCGTCGTGACTCTCTTTCTTGAACGTACTTCCCTGTGACGGAGCCGAGGCTCCTTGTGCATGGCGCCACCTGGTGGGCGCCCCTCCACGCAGACTGAATCCGGAAGGATCCGGGTTCCTCACCCTGCTGGAGCTCCGACCCCCGAACTCGGGCGTGTCGCCTCGTGCTGGCACGAGGGCGCACCGGTCCGTTCGGTGGGGCGGGCTGTATGTGGTCCGTACGTGGCAGCTTCCGCGAGCTGCCGGCTCCCGGTTCTGCTTCGGAGCCCGATGGTGTCCTGGGGCCTGCCGGTTCGAACCGTTGGGAGCACACGTCGGCGCTTGAACAACGTCCTCCATCCTGCCAGAGATGGCAGACCGGTGCAAACGCACGGCACCGGCCGGGCGGAGGGCGGGCCGTGCGCGGGCTCGACCGCGCCCGGGAGTCCTGCCGGCAGCAACCCAGCCTGTCCTCCGCCGCTCCGCTCGCGCCGGAGCGCGTGGCTGGGCGGCGAGGGCCGGCACCCCGGCCCGCACGGGCGCAACGGCCGAGCCCCGTCGTCGTGCACCCGGAACGCGCGGAACCCCCCGCCGCTGCACGAGCGACGGGGGGTTCTGCGCAGATCGAGCAGTCCGGGGACTACTGGTTGATCTTGGTGACGCGACCGGAGCCCACGGTGCGGCCACCCTCACGGATGGCGAAGCCGAGGCCCTCCTCCATGGCGATCGGCTGGATCAGCGCGACCGTCATCTCGGTGTTGTCGCCGGGCATGACCATCTCGGTGCCCTCGGGCAGCGTGATGACGCCGGTGACGTCGGTGGTCCGGAAGTAGAACTGCGGACGGTAGTTCGAGTAGAACGGGTTGTGGCGCCCGCCCTCCTCCTTCGAGAGGATGTAGACGTTGGCCTCGAAGTCGGTGTGCGGGGTGATGGAACCCGGCTTGCACACGACCTGGCCGCGCTCGACGTCGTCACGCTTGAGACCGCGCAGCAGCAGGCCGCAGTTCTCGCCCGCCATGGCCTCGTCCATCTGCTTGTGGAACATCTCGATGCCGGTGACCGTGGTCTTCTGGACCGGGCGGATGCCGACGATCTCGACCTCGGAGTTGATCGGCAGCGTGCCACGCTCGGCACGGCCGGTCACCACGGTGCCGCGACCGGTGATGGTGAAGACGTCCTCGATCGGCATGAGGAACGGCTTGTCCATCTCACGGATGGGGTCGGGCACGTTCTCGTCGACGGCCTCCATGAGCTCCTCGACCTTGGCGACCCACTCGGGATCGCCCTCGAGGGCCTTGAGCGCCGAGACGCGGACGACCGGCGCGTTGTCGCCGTCGAAGCCCTGGTCGGCGAGGAGCTCGCGCACCTCCATCTCGACGAGGTCCAGCAGCTCCTCGTCGTCGACCATGTCGGACTTGTTCAGGGCCACCAGCAGGTAGGGCACGCCCACCTGGCGGGCGAGCAGCACGTGCTCGCGGGTCTGGGCCATGGGGCCGTCCGTGGCGGCGACCACCAGGATGGCGCCGTCCATCTGCGCCGCACCGGTGATCATGTTCTTGACGTAGTCCGCGTGGCCCGGGGCGTCGACGTGAGCGTAGTGGCGCTTCTCCGTCTGGTACTCGATGTGCGCGATGTTGATCGTGATGCCGCGCTGCTTCTCCTCCGGAGCGGAGTCGATGGCACCGAAGTCGCGCTTCTCGTTCAGGTCCGGGTACTTGTCGGCCAGGACCTTGGAGATGGCAGCCGTGAGCGTCGTCTTGCCGTGGTCCACGTGGCCGATGGTGCCGATGTTGACGTGCGGCTTGGTGCGCTCGAACTTGGCCTTCGCCATGGTTGTTCCTCCTAGAACATTTGTCGAAACTTGCTCAGCACTTTCCCACCGCGTGTTGTCGGGGGGAGCTTGAGGCGCTCAGCAGTACTGAAACCTCTGCAAGTCTACTTTGGCTGTGCTTGTTTGATGAAATTCCCGGCCGGGGCCGAGGGGGTGGTGCCTACTCGCCGCGGTTCTTCTGCACGATCTCCTCGGCGACGGCCTTGGGGACCTCCGAGTAGCTGTCGAACTGCATCGAGTACACGGCGCGGCCCTGGGTCTTGGACCGGAGGTCGCCGATGTAGCCGAACATCTCGGACAGCGGCACGAGCGCCTTGACCAGCTTGACGCCGGTGACGTCCTCCATGGACTGGATCTGGCCGCGGCGGGAGTTCAGGTCGCCGATGACCTCGCCCATGTACTCCTCCGGGGTGCGGACCTCCACGGCCATGAGCGGCTCGAGCAGGACCGGCTGGGCCCGTCGGGCACCTTCCTTGAACACCATCGAGCCGGCGATCTTGAACGCCATCTCGGAGGAGTCGACGTCGTGGTAGGCGCCGTCGAGCAGCGTGGCCTTGACGCCCACGACCGGGTACCCGGCGAGGATGCCGAGACGCATGGCGTCCTGGATGCCGGCGTCGACGGACGGGATGTACTCTCGCGGGACGCGGCCGCCGGTGACCTTGTTGTCGAACTCGTAGAGCTCCTCGGCGTCCAGCGGGATCGGCTCGAACGCCAGCTGCACCTTGGCGAACTGGCCGGAGCCGCCGGTCTGCTTCTTGTGCGTGTAGTCGACCTTGTCGACGGCCTTCTTGATCGTCTCGCGGTAGGCCACCTGCGGCTTGCCGACGTTCGCCTCGACCTTGAACTCGCGCTTCATGCGATCCACCAGGATGTCCAGGTGGAGCTCGCCCATGCCGCCGATCTCGGTCTGGCCGGTCTCCTCGTTGAGGGACACGGTGAACGTGGGGTCCTCGGCGGAGAGCTTCTGGATCGCGACCGAGAGCTTCTCCTGGTCGCCCTTGGTCTTCGGCTCGATGGCCACGGAGATCACGGGGGCCGGGAAGGACATCGACTCGAGCACGATCGGGTTCTGGAGGTCGCACAGGGTGTCGCCCGTGGTGGTGTCCTTGAGCCCGATGGCCGCGTAGATGTGGCCGGCCTGGATGGTGTCGACCGGGTTCTCCTTGTTGGAGTGCATCTGGAACAGCTTGCCGATGCGCTCCTTCTTGCCCTTGGTGGAGTTCAGCACCTGGTCGCCGTTGCCGGCCTTGCCGGAGTACACCCGGATGTAGGTCAGCTGTCCGTAGAACGGGTGGGAGGCCACCTTGAACGCCAGCGCGGAGAACGGCGCGGTGGAGTCCACCGGGCGGGAGAGGATCTCCTCCTCGTTGTTCAGGGCGTGGCCCTCGACGTTCGGCACGTCGAGCGGGGACGGCAGGAAGTCGATGACCGCGTCGAGCATCGGCTGCACGCCGCGGTTCTTGAAGGCGGAGCCGCAGAGCACCGGGTACGCCTGGGAGGTGATGGTGAGCTTCCGGATGCCGGCCTTGAGCTCCTCGAGGGTGAGGTCCTCGCCGCCCAGGTACTTCTCCATGAGCTCGTCGTCGGCCTCGGCGACGGACTCCACCAGCTGGTTGCGGTACTCCTCGGCCCGCTCCTGCAGGTCGGCGGGGATCTCCTCGATCTCGTACTTCGCGCCGAGGGAGACGTCGCCCTTGGAGTCGCCCGGCCAGACGAAGGCCTTCATGGTGAGCAGGTCGACCACGCCGGTGAACTCGGACTCGGAGCCGATCGGGAGCTGCATGACCAGCGGCTTCGCGCCGAGGCGGTTGATGATGGTGTCGACGGTGAAGTAGAAGTCGGCACCCAGCTTGTCCATCTTGTTGACGAAGCAGATGCGGGGGACGTCGTACTTGTCGGCCTGGCGCCAGACCGTCTCCGACTGGGGCTCGACGCCCTCCTTGCCGTCGAAGACCGCCACGGCGCCGTCGAGCACGCGCAGGGAGCGCTCGACCTCGACCGTGAAGTCCACGTGACCGGGGGTGTCGATGATGTTGATCTGGTTGTCGTGCCAGTAGCAGGTCGTCGCGGCGGACGTGATCGTGATGCCGCGCTCCTGCTCCTGCGCCATCCAGTCCATGGTGGAGGCACCATCGTGGGTCTCGCCGAGCTTGTGGGAGATACCGGTGTAGAACAGGATGCGTTCGGTGGTGGTGGTCTTGCCGGCATCGATGTGCGCCATGATGCCGATGTTGCGGACCTTCTTGAGGTCGGTAAGCACGTCAAGTGCCACGGTGGTTCCCTTTCGGAGATGGTGCCGGCGGCCTGTCGGCCCGGGTGGGGCCGACAGGCCTGGAAGATTCTACCAGCGGTAGTGGGCGAAGGCCTTGTTGGACTCCGCCATCTTGTGGGTGTCCTCGCGGCGCTTCACGGCGGCACCGAGACCGTTGGACGCGTCCAGGATCTCGTTCTGCAGACGCTCGGTCATGGTGTTCTCACGACGGATCTTGGAGTAGCCGACGAGCCAGCGCAGGGACAGCGCCTGGGCACGACCCGGCTTGACCTCGACGGGCACCTGGTAGGTGGCGCCGCCGACGCGGCGGGACTTGACCTCGAGGGCCGGCTTGACGTTCTCCAGGGCCTTCTTGAGGGTGGCGACGGGATCGGCGCCGGACTTGGCGCGGACACCCTCGAGGGCGCCGTAGACGATGCGCTCGGCGGTGGACTTCTTGCCGTCCTGGAGGACCTTGTTGATCAGCTGCGTGACGACCGGGGAGCTGTAGACCGGGTCGACGACGAGCGGGCGCTTGGGAGCGGGACCCTTACGAGGCATTACTTCTTCTCCTTCTTGGCGCCGTAGCGGGAACGGGCCTGCTGGCGGCCCTTGACACCCTGGGTGTCGAGGGCGCCGCGGACGATCTTGTAGCGGACACCGGGGAGGTCCTTCACGCGACCGCCGCGGACGAGCACGATGGAGTGCTCCTGCAGGTTGTGGCCCTCACCGGGGATGTAGGCCGTGACCTCCACGCCGCCGTTGAGCTTCACACGGGCGACCTTGCGCAGCGCGGAGTTCGGCTTCTTGGGGGTGGTGGTGTAGACGCGGGTGCACACGCCGCGCTTCATGGGGCTGCCCTTGAGTGCGGGCGCCTTGGTCTTGACGACCTTCGGGGTCCGGCCCTTGCGGACCAGCTGCTGGATTGTAGGCACAGTGTCTCCTGATCGGACGGGACGCGTCAGCGGCCCGCTGGGTGTTCGGCTCGCCCGCTCCCGGCCGGGGCGGGGGCGGCGACGGCCGTGAACCCGCCGGGCGGGCACCTCGGTCGCCGTGCCGAAGGTAGCTGGGCAGACGAAAAGGATGGCATTTCGGTACACACCGCGTACCGGAGGACCGAGTCCGTTCTGCCATGATTTCTCCGGCCTCCAGGGGCGCGGGCGCCGAGGGATGACCGTTCAATTCCTCGACAGCCTATCAGACCCCCGGCGGGGCGGGGAAACGGGCCCGGACCGGCCCGTTCAGCGCCCGGTCGCGGCGAGGTCCGCGGAGATCCGCCGGGCGCACTCGAGCAGGGGCGGCACGACGTCGTCCACGGGGTCCCCCGCGCTCGCCCCGGGCATCCCCACCCGCATGGAGACGTTCACGGCCGCGACCACACGCCCGGTGCCGTCGGTCACGGGGGCGGCGACGGAGCGCAGTCCGACCTCGAGCTCCTGGTCCACGAGCGCCCACCCCTGGGCGCGGACCCGCCGCAGGTCGGCCTCGAGAGCTGCGCGGTCGGTGAGGGTGTGCTCGGTCAGCCGCTCGATCCGCGCCGTGCGGAAGTACTCGCCGAGCTGCTCCGGGTCCAGGCCTGCGAGCAGCACCCGGCCCATGGACGTGGCGTGGGCGGGGAACCGGGTGCCCACGGCGATCGCCACCGTCATGATCCGGTGCGTGGAGACGCGGGCGACGTAGACGATGTCGGAGCCGTCCAGCACGGAGGCGGACGTGGACTCCTCGACCCGCGCCGACAGCGTCTCGAGGTGCGGGGCGGCCAGGGCCGGCAGCGGCTGGGAGGAGAGGTAGGAGTAGCCGAGCTGGAGGACCGTGGGGGTCAGCTCGAAGAGCCGCCCGTCGGTCCGGACGTAGCCCAGGTCCTCGAGCGTGAGCAGGAACCGGCGCGCGGTGGCGCGGGTCAGCCCGGTGCGCCGGGCCACGTCGCTGAGGGTCATCCGGGGGTGCCGGGCGTCGAAGGCCGTGATCACGCCGAGCCCGCGCGCCAGCGACTGCACGAACTGTCCGGGGGCGCCCCGCTCCTCCGCCGGGGCGGTCGGGTCCTGCTCGGTCATCGTGGCCTCCTGCGGGCCTCGTCCGGGGTCGCCGCGGCCGGTACCGGCCGCCCGCCCCCGGGATGGGTGCTGGGCTCAGCGGGCGGGCCGCAGCGGGACGTCGACGATCTGCCGGAGCTTCTCCAGGCTCGTGCCGAAGGCCTCGCGCACCGAGACGCCGTCCTCCTCGACGAGGAACACGGCCTGGTCGGTGTAGATCCGGGAGACGCAGCCCACGCCGGTGAGGGGCATGGTGCACCGCTCCACGAGCTTGGACCGGCCCTTCTTGGTCTGCAGGGACATCATCACGAAGGTCATCTTCGCACCCGTGGCCAGGTCCATGGCCCCGCCCACAGCGGGGATCGCGTCCGGGCTGCCGGTGTGCCAGTTGGCGAGGTTGCCCGCCCGGTCCACCTGGAAGGCGCCGAGCACGCAGCAGTCGAGGTGGCCGCCGCGCATCATGGCGAAGGAGTCCGCGTGGTGGAAGTAGGAGCAGCCGGGCGTCTCGACCACGGGGATCTTCCCGGCGTTGATGAGGTCGGCGTCGACCTCGGCGCCGTGGGCCTCGGGGCCCATGCCGAGCATGCCGTTCTCGGTGTGCAGGGTGACGTCGTCCTCGGCGCTGAGGTAGTTGGAGACCAGGGTGGGCTGGCCGATGCCGAGGTTGACGTAGGAGCCGGCGGGGATGTCGCGGGCCACCACGCGGGCCAGCTCCTCCGGGGTCAGCGGGGTCTCGGACATCATGGGCACGGCGTCGACGGTGTTCTCGCTCATCTCAGATGTCCTCTCGGGGGTCGGTCCGGGCGGGGTCGTCGATCCGCACGACGGTGTCCACGTAGATGCCCGGGGTCACGACGACCTCCGGGTCCAGCCCGCCGCGCTCCACGACGTCGGCGACCTGCACGATGGAGGTCGTGGCGGCGGCGGCCATGATCGGGCCGAAGTTGCGCGCGGTCTTGCGGTAGACGAGGTTGCCGGCCCGGTCCGCGACGTGCGCCTTGGTCAGGGAGAAGTCGGCCTTGATGGGGTGCTCGAGCACGTAGTGGCGGCCGTCGATCTCGCGGACCTCCTTGCCCTCGGCCAGCGGGGTGCCGTAGCCGGTGGGGGTGAAGAACCCCCCGATGCCGGCGCCGGCGGCGCGGATCCGCTCGGCCAGGTTGCCCTGGGGGACGACCTCCAGCTCGATCTGCCCGGCCCGGTACTTCTCGTCGAAGTGCCACGAGTCCGACTGGCGCGGGAAGGAGCAGATGATCCTGCGCACGCGCCCGAGCTGGATCAGCCGGGCCAGGCCCACGTCGCCGTTGCCGGCGTTGTTGTTCACGACCGTCAGGTCGGTGGCGCCGTGGACGATCAGCGCGTCGATGAGCTCGACGGGCTGGCCGGCCACGCCGAAGCCGCCGATCATGACGGTGGCGCCGTCGTGGACCGGTGCCACGGCCTGCGCGCAGCTGTCTGCGATGTGCAGCATGCGATGTGCCTTCCTTCGGTGATGTGTTCCGCGGCTCCCCCGCGGGTCTCAGGCGTTCTGGTTCTCGAGCACGACGGCGAGGCCCTGGCCCACGCCGATGCAGATGGCCGCCACGCCCCAGCGCTGCCCGGAGGCCTGCAGGGACTTCGCGAGCGTGCCGAGGATGCGGGTGCCCGAGGCCCCGAGGGGGTGGCCGATGGCGATGGCGCCGCCGTGCCGGTTGACGATCCCGGGGTCGATCCCCCAGGCGTCGACGCACGCCAGGGACTGTGCGGCGAAGGCCTCGTTGAGCTCCACGGCGGCGACGTCGTCCCAGGTGATCCCCGCACGCCGCAGGGCGAGGTTCGCGGCCTCGACCGGGGCGAAGCCGAAGAACTGCGGCTCGTTGGCCGCCGCACCCCGTCCGGCGATGCGGGCCAGGGGCTGCAGTCCGGTCAGCTCGGCGGCCCGCCCGGAGCCCAGCAGCGCCGCCGAGGCCCCGTCGTTGAGCGGCGAGGCGTTGCCGGCGGTGACGGTGCCGCCCTCCTCCGCCGGGCGGAAGACGGTCCTGAGCCCGCCCAGCTTCTCGACGGTCGAGGACGCGCGGACGGACTCGTCCCGGGTCAGCTCGGTGCCGGGGACCTGGACGGTGAGGTCCCCGTAGAAGCCCTCGTCCCACGCCTGCTGGGTGAGCTGGTGGGAGCGGAATGCGAACTCGTCCATGCGGTCGCGGGTGATGCCGTGCCGCTCGGCGAGCTGCTCGGTGGCCTCCCCGAGGGACACCGTCCACTCGGGCTCCATCCGCCGGTTCACGAGCCGCCAGCCCAGCGTGGTGGAGGCCAGGGTCAGGTCACCGGCCGGGTAGGGCTTCTCCGTCTTCGGGAGCACCCAGGGTGCCCGGCTCATGGACTCGACGCCGCCGACGAGCATCAGGTCGGCCTCGCCGGCGTTGATCTGCCGGGACGCGATGATCGCGGCGTCCAGGGAGGACCCGCACAGCCGGTTGACGGTGGTGCCGGGCAGCTCGACGGGCAGGCCCGCCAGCAGCGTGGCCATGCGGGCGACGTTGCGGTTCTCCTCGCCGGCGCCGTTGGCGTTGCCGAGCACGACCTCGTCGATCGCGGCGGGGTCCAGGCCGGGGGCGCGCCGGACCTGCTCGCCGAGGACCAGGGCGGCCAGGTCGTCGGGACGGGTGCCCGCCAGGGCGCCGCCGAAGCGGCCGAAGGGGGTCCGCACGGCGTCGTAGATGTAGGCCTCGGTCATGGTGTTCCTCACTTGCGTCGTCGCACGTCGGTCACGGGGTGTCGGGAGGGGCGGTCAGGAGGGCGGGAGGTCAGGAGGCCGGGGGCGGGGGGCCGCCGGATCCCTCGGCGTCGAGGACCTGCTTGGCGTGCTTGAAGGCGTTGTTGGCGGAGGGCACGGAGAGGTAGATCGCCGACTGCAGCAGGATCTCCTTGATCTCGTCGCGCTCCAGGCCGTTGCGCAGGGCGGCGCGCACGTGCATCTCGAACTCCTCCCAGTGCCCGGCCGCGATCAGCGCGGTCAGGGTCACGGCGCTGCGCATCCGCCGGTCGAGTCCGGGGCGGGTCCAGATCTCGCCCCACGCGTAGCGGGAGATGAAGTCCTGGAACTCGGCGGTGAAGGCGTCCTTGCCGGCCTCGGCGCGGTCCACGTGGGCGTCGGAGAGCACCTCGCGGCGCACCGCCATGCCGTCCGCGTGCGCCTCCTGCTCGGTGCGCCGGGGGTTGCCGCTCATGCTCGTGCTCCTGCGGGGTCGTCGAGAGGGTGGGCCGAGATGTGCTCGTCCAGCAGCCGCGCCGCGACCTGCGGGGCCTCCGCGGGCACCAGGTGGCCCGCGTCCTCGACGACCACCAGGCGGCCGCCGGTCGCCCCGGCCAGCTCCGCCACGTCATCGGGCGGCGTGGCGACGTCCTGCGCGCCGACCACGGCGAGCACGGGGACGTCCAGGGCGCCGAGGCGCCCGTCCGCGTCGAAGTCGGCGAAGGCCTCGCAGGCCCGGGCGTACGAGAACCGGTCCGCGTCCTGGAGGTCGTGCAGCAGCCCCGTCGTCGTGACCGCGTCCCGCTCGATGAAGCCCGGTGCGAACCACCGATGCGCGGAGCCCACGACCTGGGTGGGCGTGCCGGCGACGGCCACCATCTGCGCGCGCTCGGACCACACGCCGGGCTCCCCCACCCGCGCGGCGGTGCCGACCAGCACGGCCGCGCCCAGCCGTTGGGGCGCGTCGAGCAGCAGCTGGAGACCCACGCAGCCGCCGAGGGACGTGCCCGCATAGTAGAACGGATCTCCGGTTTCGATGCCCGAGGCCGTGCGGTACCGGTCCACGGACTCGAGCACGGCCTGCGCCAGTTCGGCGGTGCCGAACGGTTCTCCGGCGGGCGCGGAGCCACCGTGGCCGGGGAGGTCCCAGCCGACGACGCGCAGATCGCCCTCCAGCAGGCGCGCAGCGGCGGACCACAGCGAGGCGGCGGAGGTGCCGAGCCCCGGGCCGAGCACCAGGAGGGGTGCCTGCGGCGACGGGGTCCGGCGGGTCGAAAACTCGACGAGGGTCAGGACGGGGACAGTCATGCGGTTGCTCCTGGGGAGGGCCGGGTCGTGGACGGACGGTCGTTCGCGGACCGGCGGTGCCGCTCGAGGACACGGTCGATCAGCAGGTCGTTGGCGCCGAGGTAGCCGGCAGGGTCGAGCAGCCCGGCCACGACGCCCCGGTCCACGGGAGTGCCGTCCGCCAGGACGGTGCCGGCGGCGAGGCCCACGAGCGCGTCGAGCATGCCCGGCCCGTCGGTCGCGTGCTCGCGCACCACCGCCTGCACGCGCTGCTTGCCCGTGGCGCCGTCGGCGGCGGGCGGCAGCAGGGGCGCGAGCACCGCGCTGATCCGCTCGGCCAGCACCGCGGGCCCGGACGCGTCCAGGTTGGCCCGCATCCGGGCGGTCTCCACGGTGAGCCCGGCCGTGAGCTCGGCCGCGTGCGACGACGCCGCGACGGCGAGCCGGGCGAGCTCCCGCAGCGCCGGCCACTCCGCCTGCCAGGCGCCGTCGGGGCGCTCGTCGACGTACTGCGCGGCGGCGACGTGGAGCTGGGCCACGAGCTGCGGCGCCGTCAGGGCGGTGCGCCTGAGCAGCACCGAGAGGACCGGGTTCTGCTTCTGCGGCATCGCGGAGGACACGCCGCGCCCTTCGGCGGCCGGTTCACGGAGCTCGCCGAGCTCGGGGCGGGAGAGCAGCAGGACGTCGTTGGCGATCCGGCCGAGGGCGGCGCAGACGGCCCCGAGGGTCTCGGCGGTGCGCAGCACCGGCCGTCGGGTGGTGTGCCACACGTGCGGCGGCAGGCCCAGCCCGAGCTCGTCGGCCCAGCGGCGGGCGAGGTCCACGGCCTGCTCGTCGGCGTCGGGGGCGCCCGGGAAGAGGGCGAGGCTCCCGGCGAGGGTGCCGGCGGCGCCGCCGCAGGACACCGGCAGCCGGGCGAGCCCGGCGAGATCCGCCTCGAGGTCCTGCAGCCCGGCGAGCCAGCCGGCGGCCTTGAGGCCGAAGGTGGTGGGCAGCGCGTGCTGCGTCAGGGTGCGGGCGGCCTGGACGGAGCCGCGGTGGGCGTCGGCCAGCCGGGCCAGGGCGTCCGCGGTGCCGGCCAGCTGCTGGGTCAGGGGGACGGCGGCGCGCCGGGCCAGCAGCATCATGGCGGTGTCCATGACGTCCTGGCTGGTCAGGCCGCGGTGCACGAAGCGCACGGCGTCGGGGTCGAGTTCCCCCAGCCGGTGCCGGTAGTCGGCGAGGAGCGGGATGACCGGGTTGCCGCCGCCCTCGGCGCGCCGGGCGATGTCCCCGGCGTCGTAGTCGGCGGCGCGAGCGGCCGCTCGGGCGGACTCGGCGGCGGGGCGCGGGGCGAGCCCGGCGTCCGCCTGCGCGGCGACCCAGGCGGCCTCGACGTCGAGCAGCGCCTGGAGCACCGCGGTGTCGTCCGTGGGCGCGTCGCCCCGGTGGGCTCCGGGGCGGAGCAGCCCGGCGTCGGTCATGCGCGTCCTTCCTCGGTGTTCGTCGGGTGGTCGGTCGTGGGGTGGTGGCGCCGGCACCGTGCGGAAGCCCCGGTCGGGGCTCCCGCACGGACCGGTCACCCCTCGAGGTTCGGGTAGGTGAGGAAGACGGTCTCCCCCTCGCCCTGCAGCCGGAGGTCGAAGCGCAGGGAGCCGTCGGCCTCGCGCACGGCGACCAGGGTTCGGCGGCGGTCCTCGGGCAGGGAGCGCAGCAGCGGGTCGTTCGCGAGGGCCTCGGCGTCCTCCGGCAGGTAGATGCGGGTGAACAGCCGGTTGGTCACGCCCCGGGCGAAGACGGTCAGCGTGATGAACGGCGCCTTGCCGGGCTCGGTCGGCCCCGGGTCCAGTGTCGTGAAGGTGTAGTGGCCCTCGTTGTCGACGGACGCGCGGCCGAAACCGGTGAAGGTGTAGCCGTCTCGCACGAGCGAGCCGGTCGCGGTGGGGACGTCACCGTTGCCGTCGGCCTGCCAGATCTCGAGCATGGCGTCCGGCACGAGGTCGCCGTGGCCGTCCGTGACCGTGCCGTGCAGGCGCACCGCCTTCGGGTGGCCGAGCGGGACCAGCAGCTCGCCCTTGTCGTAGGGCAGCGCGTAGCCGAAGAACGGCCCGATGGTCTGGCCGGGGGTCGCCGGGAGGGCAGGTGCGGCCGAGGTCTCAGTCATTGGTGTCGCCTTCCGTCCAGGTGCGGTTCGAGCCGCTGAGCACGATGTCCCAGGTGTAGCCGAGCAGCCACTCGTGCTCGGACGCGGCGTGGTCGTACTCGGCCACGAGCCGCCGGCGGGCCTTCGGGTCCACGATGGACTGGAAGATCGGGTCCAGCGCGAACAGCGGGTCCGAGGGGAAGTACATCTGGGTGATCATCCGCTGGGTGAAGTCCGTGCCGAACAGGGAGAAGTGCACGTGCGCGGGTCGCCAGGCGTTGTGGTGGTTCTTCCAGGGGTACGGCCCGGGCTTGATGGTGACGAACTCGTAGGAGCCGTCGTCGCCGGTCAGGCACCGCCCCACGCCCGTGAAGTTCGGGTCGATGGGGGCGGGGTGCTGGTCCCGCTTGTGGATGTACCGCCCGGCCGCGTTGGCCTGCCAGATCTCCACGAGCTGGCGGCGCACGGGCCGGCCGTCGCCGTCGAGGACCCGGCCGCGGATCTTGATGCGCTCGCCGACGGGCTCCCCGCCCGACTGGATGGTCAGGTCCGACTCGAGCCGGTGCACGTCCCGCTCGCCGAACGCGGGAGCGTGCAGCTCGATGGTCTCCGGGTCCGCGTGGTGCAGGTCCTTGGTGGGGTGCCGCAGGATCGAGCTGCGGTAGGGCGCGTAGTCCAGCCGCGGCTGCGTCTCCGCGCGGCCGGACGCGGTGTAGTCGGCGCTGATCCGCGCCATCTCGCGGTCGAGGTCGGACTGCGTGTCCACCGCGTCGTCGGGGCCCTTCGGGGTGAGGTGCGCGAAGGACTCCTCGGGCCCCCGGTCCTGGTCGGTCATGGTTCAGCTCCTTGGTTGCGAGGTGGCTGCCGCACCGGCGGGCGTGCTGACCGCGGTGGTCGGCGCGTCCGCGGCGAACTCTCCGAGGCTAGCGCATCGGGTGCAGCATTCGCACATGTGTTCGTTGTGCGAACTTATTGTGGGGTCACAGTGCAGGGCCCGGAGGCCCGGGGGTCAGTAGTCGTCGGGCCAGCCCGTGTAGGACTCCGCGAAGTAGGCGGCACCGCGCTCGGAGCCGGTGATCGCCGTGAACTCACCGCGCCGGCGCTTCTGGTTGAAGGGGTTCTCCCCCGGCTGGGCGTGCATGAGGTGGGTGGCCCAGTAGGAGAAGTTCTGCGCCTTCCACACGCGCTCCAGCGCCGTGGCCGAGTACCCGGCCAGCCCGGAGTCGTCGCCCGAGCGGAAGAACGCCACGAGCGCCGGGGCGAGCACGCGGACGTCGCAGAACGCGAGGTTCAGGCCCTTGGCACCGGTCGGGGGGACGGTGTGGCCGGCGTCGCCGACGAGGAACAGGTTGCCGTGGCGCAGGGGCTCGCAGACGTAGGAGCGGAACTTGAGCACGGTCTTGTCGAAGATGAGGCCCTCCTGGAGCCGGAGACCGTCGGGCCCCTCGACGCGGCGCTGGAGCTCCGCCCAGATCCGCTCGTCGTCCCAGTCGTCGACGTTCTCCTCCGGGTCGCACTGGAAGTACATCCGCTGGACGGTCTCGCTGCGCTGGGAGACCAGGGCGAAGCCGTGCTCGGAGTTCGAGTAGATGAGCTCCGGGGCGCTGGGCGGGGCCTCGGCGAGGATCCCGAACCAGGCGAAGGGGTACTCGATGAAGTTGTCGGTGCGCTCCTGCTCCGGGATGGCCCGGCGGCAGATGCTCTGCGAGCCGTCGGCGCCCACGAGGATCTCGCAGCGGATCTCGACGTCCTCGCCCGCGGCGTCGGTGCAGCGGATCCCCGGCCGGTCGGCGGTCAGGTCGACCACCTCGGTGTCCGTGACGGACCAGCGGACGTCGCCGCCGTCGCGCTCCCGGGCGTTGGCCAGGTCCAGGAACACCTCGTTCTGCGGATAGAGCCACACGGACTCGCCGACGAGCTTCTTGAAGTCGATCCGGTGGCTCTCTCCCTCGAAGCGCAGCACGGTGCCCTCGTGCTCGTGGCCCTCCGTCAGCACGCGCCCGCCGACCCCCTCGTCGGTCAGCATCCGCACGGTGGGCGCCTCCAGGATGCCGGCCCGGTGGGTGGCGTGGATGGTGTCCTTGTCGCGCTTCTCCACGACGATACTGTCGATGCCGGCGCGGCCGAGCAGGTGCGCGAGCATCAGCCCGGCCGGGCCGCCGCCGACGATGCCGACCTGCGTGCTGAGAACGGTGCGCTGTGCGCTCATGAGTGCTCCTGGTGAGACGACGACATCGTGCCCAGTGTCTCAGCGGCCTGTGGGCGGCACCACAACCATCCCGTTGAACGG
This sequence comes from Kocuria nitroreducens, assembly GCF_042879195.1. Lineage (NCBI taxonomy): Bacteria > Bacillati > Actinomycetota > Actinomycetes > Micrococcales > Micrococcaceae > Kocuria > Kocuria nitroreducens. Next base: position 67,380 of record NZ_JBHZTC010000013.1, on the reverse strand, counting down.
GATCGGCCGGGTGGCGTGCACGGGGCGTCGCCGGCATGGGAGCCCGTGCGCCCGCCGGTCTCAGCGGGGCGCGTCCCGCAGCGTCCTGCGGATGCCGTGCGCCGCGGTGTGCAGCGCCTGAACGATCGCCCCGGCCCGCGCGGCCGGGTCGCCCGCGGGGGTGATGACGCCCAGACCGGCCACCACCTGCTCGCCGCGCCCCCGCACCGGCACGGCGATGCCCGTCGTCCCGGCCTCCAGATAGCCGGTCTGCAGGGCGTGGCCGGCTCCGCGGATCCGCTCGAGCTCCGCGGCCAGCATCCCGGGGTCCGTCGGCGAGAGCTCGGTGAACGCGGCGAGGGGCCCCAGCAGGTACTCCTCCTGGTAGTCCTGAGGCGCGTGCGCCAGCAGGACGAGGCCCGTGGCCGAGAGGTGCAGGGGCAGCCGGCCCGCCACTTCCGAGCGGACGGGCACCGCCCGGGGGTGGGAGAGCCGTTCCACGAGTAGCACCTCGCGGCCCTCCACGATGCCGAGCTGCACGTGCTGGCGCAGCACCGCGTGGATGTCCCCCATGAACGGGCGGGCGGCGCGCGCCAGCCCGAGCTCGCGCGAGGAGCGGTTGGCCAGCTCCCACAGCCGGGTGCCGACCACGTAGTGCCCACCCTCCACCCGTTCGAGCCAGCCCTGGCGGGCCATGTCCCGGGCGAGCCGGTGCGCGGTGGCGGTGGGCAGCCCGGCGAGGTCCGCGATCCGGCCCCCCGTCAGCCGGGAGTCCTCGGCCGTGAACGCCGCGAGGATCCGGTCCGCCCGCTCGAGCACGGACTCCCCGGTGGGTGAGTTCGCCATGGTCCCTCCTCGGGCTCCTTCCTGGTCCGCGGGCGGGCGTCGTGGCCCGCCGCGGGACGGGGGCAGCCCCGCCCCGGAAGATGCTTCTTCCGGAACGGGGCTGCCGTGGTGACCACGAGTGTGATCACGTCCTTCTGGGACGCCGACCTCAGTTGGAGCCGAAGTCGTAGTCCTCCAGCGGGATCGCCTGGAACTCGGCGGGCGAGGAGTTCTCCTCCGCGTAGCTGAAGTCCGTGAACGAACCCGGCTCCGTGAACAGCGAGGCCTTCGCCTCGGCCGTCGGCTCCACGTCGATGTTGTTGTACCGCGCGAGCCCGGTGCCGGCCGGGATCAGCTTGCCGATGATCACGTTCTCCTTGAGGCCCACCAGCGGGTCGGACTTGCCCTCCATGGCCGCCTGCGTGAGCACGCGGGTGGTCTCCTGGAAGGACGCGGCCGACAGCCACGAGTCGGTGGCCAGCGAGGCCTTGGTGATGCCCATGAGCTCCGGACGGCCGGCGGCCGGACGGTTGCTCTCGGCTACGGCCCTGCGGTTGGCCTCCAGGAAGCGCACGTTCTCGACGAGCTCGCCCGGCAGCAGGTCTGTCTCGCCGGACTCGATGATCGTCACGCGGCGCAGCATCTGCCGCACGATGACCTCGACGTGCTTGTCGTGGATGCCCACGCCCTGGGAGCGGTACACGCGCTGCACCTCGTCCACGAGGTGCTTCTGCGCCTGCCGCGGACCGCGGATGCGCAGCACCTCCTTCGGGTCGACGGCACCCGAGACCAGCTGCTGGCCGACCTCGACGTGGTCGCCCTCGGTCACGAGCAGCTTGGCGCGGCGCAGCACCGGGTAGCCGATCGCCTCGTCCCCGTTGTCCGGGGTCACGACGAGCTTCAGCGCCTTCTCGGTGTCCTCCATGCTGATCCGCCCGGCGACCTCCGAGATCGGCGCCACCCCCTTGGGCGTGCGGGCCTCGAAGAGCTCCTGGATGCGGGGCAGACCCTGGGTGATGTCGCCGTCCGAGGACGCCACACCACCGGTGTGGAAGGTGCGCATCGTGAGCTGCGTGCCCGGCTCGCCGATCGACTGCGCGGCGATGATGCCCACGGCCTCGCCGATGTCCACCAGCTGGTTGGACGCCAGCGAACGGCCGTAGCACGCCGCGCACACGCCCACCGCGGACTCGCAGGTCAGCACGGAGCGCACGCGCACCGTGTCGGCCCCGCCCGCGAAGAGGGCGCTGATGAGCCCGTCGGAGAGGTCCGTGCCGGCCTCGGCCAGGATCTCGCCGTTGGCGTCCACCACGTCCACCGCGAGCACCCGGCCGTGCACGGTGTTCTCGATGTCCTCGTGCAGCAGGCGGGCACCGCTCTCCTGCACGTCGGCGAGCGGCAGGTTCAGGCCGCGCTCCGTCATGCAGTCCGCCTCGCGCACGATGACGTCCTGGGAGACGTCGACGAGACGGCGGGTCAGGTAGCCCGAGTTCGCCGTGCGCAGCGCGGTGTCGGCCAGGCCCTTGCGGGCGCCGTGGGTCGCGATGAAGTACTCCAGCACCGACAGGCCCTCCCGGTAGGAGGACTTGATCGGGCGGGGCATGATCTCGCCCTTGGGGTTGGACACGAGCCCGCGGATGCCGGCGATCTGGCGGACCTGCATCCAGTTGCCACGGGCGCCGGAGGACACCATGCGGTTGATGGTGTTCAGCGGGGACAGGTTCGCCTGCATGGCCTGGGCGACCTCGTCCGTGGCCTTGGTCCAGATGTCGATGAGCTCCGAGCGGCGCTCGTCGTCGTCGATCAGGCCGCGGTCGTACTGGCCCTGGATCTTCGCGGCCTGCGCCTCGTAGCCCTCCATGATGGCGGGCTTCTCCGGCGGGGTCGCGATGTCCGAGATCGCCACGGTCACGCCCGAGCGGGCCGCCCAGTGGAACCCGGCGTCCTTGAGCTCGTCCAGCGTGTGCGCCACGGTGACCATCGGGTACCGCTCCGCGAGATCGTTGACCAGCGCGGACAGGTGCTTCTTGTCCGCGACGGCCTCGTCCCAGGGGTAGTCCTCGGGCAGCGTCTCGTTGAACAGCACGCGACCCAGCGTGGTCTGCACCAGCACCGGCTGACCCGGCTCCCAGCCCTCGGGGGCCTCCCAGCCCTCGAACGGCACGAAGTCGTCCAGCTCGATCCGGCACAGCGCGTTGAGGTGCAGCTTCCCGGCGTCGTGGGCCATGATCGCCTCGGCGACCGAGGAGAACGAGCGGCCCTCCCCCTCCTCGCCCTCGCGGACGGTGGTGAGGTGGTACAGCCCGATGATCATGTCCTGCGAGGGCAGGGCGATCGGCTTGCCGTCCGAGGGCTTCAGGATGTTGTTCGAGGACAGCATCAGGATGCGCGCCTCGGCCTGGGCCTCCGGGGACAGGGGCAGGTGCACGGCCATCTGGTCACCGTCGAAGTCGGCGTTGAACGCGCCGCACACGAGCGGGTGGAGCTGGATGGCCTTGCCCTCGACGAGCTGCGGCTCGAACGCCTGGATGCCCAGACGGTGCAGGGTGGGGGCGCGGTTGAGCAGCACGGGGTGCTCGGTGATGACCTCCTCGAGCACGTCCCACACCTGGGGGCGGTAGCGCTCGACCATGCGCTTGGCGGACTTGATGTTCTGCGCGTGGTTGAGGTCCACGAGCCGCTTCATCACGAAGGGCTTGAACAGCTCGAGCGCCATCTGCTTGGGCAGACCGCACTGGTGCAGCTTCAGCTGCGGGCCGACCACGATGACCGAGCGGCCGGAGTAGTCGACGCGCTTGCCGAGCAGGTTCTGCCGGAAGCGGCCCTGCTTGCCCTTGAGCATGTCGGACAGCGACTTCAGCGCACGGTTGCCCGGCCCGGTGACCGGGCGGCCGCGGCGGCCGTTGTCGAACAGCGAGTCCACGGCCTCCTGCAGCATCCGCTTCTCGTTGTTGACGATGATCTCCGGGGCGCCCAGGTCCAGCAGGCGCTTGAGCCGGTTGTTGCGGTTGATGACGCGCCGGTAGAGGTCGTTGAGGTCCGACGTGGCGAAGCGGCCGCCGTCGAGCTGGACCATCGGGCGCAGTTCCGGCGGGATCACCGGGACGGCGTCCAGGACCATGCCCAGCGGGGAGTTGTCCGTGGTCAGGAACGCGTTGACGACCTTGAGCCGCTTCAGGGCGCGGGTCTTGCGCTGGCCCTTGCCGGTGGCGATGGTCTCCCGCAGGGACTCGGCCTCGGCCTCGAGGTCGAACGTCTCGAGGCGCTTCTTGATCGCCTCCGCGCCCATCGAGCCCTCGAAGTACATGCCGTAGCGGTCCACCATGACGCGGTAGAGCGCCTCGTCGCCCTCGAGGTCGTTGACCTTGAGGTTCTTGAAGCGGTCCCAGACCTGCTCGAGGCGGTCGATCTCCAGGTTGGCGCGCTTGCGCACGTTGGCCATCTGGCGGTCGGCGGAGTCGCGGAGCTTGCGCTTCTCCGCGGCCTTGCCGCCCTCCTCCTCGACGCGGCCGAGCTCGGTCTCGAGGTCGCGGGCGATCGCGGCGATGTCGGAGTCGCGGGTGGACTCCATCTGCGCCTTCTCGCGGTCCACGGCGGCCTGCAGGTTCGGCAGGTCGTCGTGTCGGGCGTCCTCGTCCACCGACGTGATCATGTACGCCGCGAAGTAGATGACCTTCTCGAGGTCCTTCGGGGCGAGGTCGAGCAGGTAGCCGAGCCGCGAGGGCACGCCCTTGAAGTACCAGATGTGGGTCACGGGAGCGGCGAGCTCGATGTGGCCCATGCGCTCACGGCGCACCTTGGCCCGGGTGACCTCCACGCCGCAGCGCTCGCAGATGATGCCCTTGTAGCGCACGCGCTTGTACTTGCCGCAGTAGCACTCCCAGTCCCGGGTGGGGCCGAAGATCTTCTCGCAGAACAGGCCGTCCTTCTCGGGCTTGAGCGTGCGGTAGTTGATGGTCTCCGGCTTCTTGACCTCGCCGTAGGACCAGGTCCGGATGTCCTCCGCGGTCGCAAGACCGATCCGCATGAGGCCTAGTGAAGATTCATTGGACATGAGGGTCCTTTATCTCTTTCTCTGGAAAAGTTGACGTCTCGTCGGGGGTGGAACGAGAGGGATCAGACCTCTTCGACCGAGCTGGGCTCGGAGTGCGAGAGATCGATGCCCAGTTCCTCGGCCGCCCGGAAGACCTCGTCATCCGAATCGCGCATCTCGATGGTGTTGCCGTCCGCCGAGAGCACCTCGACGTTCAGGCACAGCGACTGCATCTCCTTGATGAGGACCTTGAAGGACTCGGGGACACCCGGCTCGGGGATGTTCTCGCCCTTCACGATGGCCTCGTAGACCTTCACGCGCCCGTGCACGTCGTCGGACTTGACCGTCAGCAGTTCCTGCAGCGTGTAGGCGGCGCCGTACGCCTCGAGCGCCCAGACCTCCATCTCGCCGAAGCGCTGGCCGCCGAACTGCGCCTTACCGCCCAGCGGCTGCTGGGTGATCATGGAGTACGGGCCGGTCGAGCGCGCGTGGATCTTGTCGTCCACGAGGTGGTGCAGCTTCAGGATGTACTGGTAGCCCACCGACACCGGGTCCGGGAACGGCTCACCGGACCGGCCGTCGAACAGCCGGGCCTTGCCGGACCGGTCGATCAGCCGCAGGCCGTCGCGCGTCGGGTTGGTGTGGTCGAGGAGGTCGAAGATCTCCTCCTCGCGCGCGCCGTCGAACACCGGGGTGGCCACGTTCGTGGGGCCCGACTGCTTCGGGAAGTTCGGCAGCCGGTCCAGCCACTCGGGATCGCCCTCGATGTTCCAGCCCTGCTTCGCGAGCCAGCCGGTGTGCACCTCGAGGACCTGCCCCAGGTTCATGCGGCCGGGCACGCCCAGCGGGTTGAGGATGATGTCCACGGGGGTCCCGTCCTCGAGGAACGGCATGTCCTCCAGCGGCAGGATCTTCGAGATGACGCCCTTGTTGCCGTGGCGGCCGGCGAGCTTGTCGCCGTCCGTGATCTTGCGCTTCTGCGCCACGTACACCCGGACCACCTGGTTGACGCCCGCGGGCAGGTCGTCGTCCTCGTCGTCGCGGTCGAAGACGCGCACGCCGATGACGGTGCCGGACTCGCCGTGGGGCACCTTCAGGGACGTGTCGCGCACCTCGCGGGACTTCTCGCCGAAGATCGCCCGCAGCAGGCGCTCCTCCGGGGTCAGCTCGGTCTCGCCCTTCGGGGTGACCTTGCCCACGAGGATGTCGCCGGCCTGGACCTCCGCGCCGATGTGGATGATGCCGCGCTCGTCGAGGGCGGACAGCACCTCCTCGGACACGTTCGGGATGTCCCGGGTGATCTCCTCGGCGCCCAGCTTCGTGTCGCGGGCGTCGATCTCGTGCTCCTCGATGTGGATCGAGGTGAGCACGTCCTCCGAGACCATGCGCTGGGAGAGGATGATCGCGTCCTCGTAGTTGAGGCCCTCCCAGGACATGTAGGCGACCAGCAGGTTCTTGCCCAGGGCCAGCTCGCCCTGGTCCGTGGAGGGGCCGTCGGCGATGACCGAGCGCTCCTCCACGCGCTCGCCCTCCGAGACGACGACGCGCTGGTTGTACGTGTTGCCCGGGTTGGAGCGCGTGAACTTGTTGATCGGGTAGACCGTGGTCGTCCCGTCGTCGTTGAGCACGCGCACGAGGTTCGCCGAGACCTCCTCGACCACGCCGGCCTTGCGCGCCAGCACGGAGTCCCCGGCGTCCAGGGCCGCGTAGCGCTCCATGCCGGTGCCCACGAGCGGGGCCTCGGACTCGAGCAGCGGCACGGCCTGGCGCTGCATGTTGGCGCCCATGAGCGCGCGGTTGGCGTCGTCGTGCTCCAGGTACGGGATGAGCGCAGTCGCCACGGACACCATCTGGCGCGGGGAGACGTCCATGAACTGCACGGCGGTCGGGTCGACCAGCACGGCCTCGCCCGAGCCGTCGGCGGCGCGCGCCAGCACGGCGTCCTCGGCGAACCGGTTGTCCTGGCCCAGCGGGGCGTTGGCCTGGGCGATCGTGACGCCGCGCTCGTCGTCGGCGGTGAGGTACTCGACGTCGTCGGTGACCAGGCCGTCCACGACCTTGCGGTACGGGGTCTCGATGAAGCCGAACGGGTTGATCCGCCCGTAGGTCGCCAGCGAGCCGATGAGGCCGATGTTGGAGCCCTCAGGGGTCTCGATGGGGCACATGCGGCCGTAGTGCGACGGGTGGACGTCACGGACCTCCATGCCGGCGCGGTCGCGGGACAGCCCGCCCGGGCCGAGCGCGGACAGGCGGCGCTTGTGGGTCAGGCCCGCCAGCGGGTTGTTCTGGTCCATGAACTGCGACAGCTGCGAGGTGCCGAAGAACTCCTTGATCGCCGCCACGACGGGACGGATGTTGATCAGGGTCTGCGGGGTGATCGCCTCCACGTCCTGGGTGGTCATGCGCTCGCGCACCACGCGCTCCATGCGGGACAGGCCCGTGCGGATCTGGTTCTCGATCAGCTCGCCCACGGCGCGGATGCGGCGGTTGCCGAAGTGGTCGATGTCGTCGACGTCCACGACGACCTCGCGGGGCTCGCCGTCCCGCACGCCCTTCATGGTGCCGCCGCCGGCGTGCAGGGTCACGAGGTAGCGGATCATCGCGACGATGTCGTCGACCGAGAGCACGGAGGCGTCCTCGTCCTCGAACGCCTTGTCGAGGCCCAGCTTCCGGTTGATCTTGTAGCGGCCCACCTTCGCGAGGTCGTAGCGCTTGGAGTTGAAGTACATGTTGTCGAGCAGCGCCTGCGCGGCGTCGACCGTGGGCGGCTCCCCCGGGCGCAGCTTGCGGTAGATGTCCAGCAGCGCGTCCTCGCGGGACTCGACGGTGTCCTTCTCGAGGGTCGCCCGGATGGAGTCGAACTCCCCGAACTCCTCGAGGATGCGGGACTCGCTCCAGCCGAGGGCCTTCAGCAGCACGGTCACCGACTGCTTGCGCTTGCGGTCCAGGCGCACGCCCACCTGGTCGCGCTTGTCGATCTCGAGCTCGAACCAGGCGCCGCGGGAAGGGATGATCTTCGCGGAGTAGATGTCCTTGTCCGAGGTGCGGTCCTGGCCGCGCTCGAAGTAGGCGCCGGGCGAGCGGACGAGCTGGGAGACGACGACACGCTCGGTGCCGTTGATGACGAAGGTGCCCTTCTCGGTCATCAGCGGGAAGTCGCCCATGAACACGGTCTGCTGCTTGATCTCGCCCGTGTTGTTGTTCATGAACTCGGCCTTGACGTACAGGGGCGCCGAGTACGTGGCGTCCCGGTCCTTGCACTCGTCCATGGTGTACTTCGGGTCGTAGAACTCCGGCTCCGAGAAGGACAGGGACATGGTGCCCTGGAAGTCCTCGATCGGGGAGATCTCGTCGAAGATGTCGGACAGGCCGGAGGTGCGGGCGATGCCCTGCTCCCCGGTCTCGACGGCCTGCTGGACGCGGGCCTGCCACCGCTCGTTGCCCACGAGACGGTCGAAGCTGTCCGTCTGGAGGGCCAGCAGGTTCGGCACGTCCAGCGGTTCATGGATCTTGGCGAAGGAGATGCGGCGCGGGATGTTCCCGTCGGCCGGTCGGTTAGCGGTTACGTTCGAATCGGTGCTCGAGGCGACCAAGATGGATTCCTTCCACAGACCTGCAGTTGAATCGCGCAGTACCCGATCGGGTGTACGGGTGTGCGAGGGCCAGCGGACAGTGCTGCTGGTTCGCTCCCCGGGGGCGCCCACCGCTATATGAAGGCACGCAGAATGAGGGACAACGCAAACAACCAGCATAGGCCGGAAGCGCGGCTCTGTCCACACGACCGGTGGACGCGGGCGTCCACCGGTCGTAGGATGGGAAATTTCGTGCCCTGGGTCTCAGCGCCCCGCGGGGCGCCGGGCCCGGCGGCTCAGCGGGCGGCCTCCACGGCCCCGCTCCGCACCGTCCCGGCGGCGGGCTCCGGGACGTCGGCCGCGAACGCCTCGATCGGCGGGCAGCTGCAGACGAGGTGACGGTCCCCGGCGGCGTTCTCCACCCGGCCCACGGGCGGCCAGAACTTGGCCAGGCGCAGCTCGGGCAGCGGGTAGGCGGCCCGGGACCGGGGGTAGGACCGGTCCCACTCGTCGGCCGTGAGCACCTCCGCGGTGTGCGGGGCGTGGCGCAGCACCGAGTCCTCGAGGGCCACCTCGCCCTCGGCCACGGCCGTCATCTCCGCGTGGATCGCGCGCATCGCGGCCACGAACCGGTCGAGCTCCGCGAGGATCTCGGACTCCGTGGGCTCCACCATGAGCGTGCCCGCCACCGGGAACGCGAGGGTGGGGGCGTGGAACCCGTAGTCGACGAGCCGCTTGCACACGTCCTCTGCGGTCACCCCGGAGGCTCTCGTGAGCGCGCGCAGGTCGAGGATGCACTCGTGGGCCACGAACCCGCCGGGGCCGGTGTAGAGGGTGGGGAAGACGTCGGCGAGCCGGGCGGAGACGTAGTTCGCGCTGAGGATCGCGGTGCGCGACGACGCGGTGAGCCCCTCCGCGCCCGTCATGGCGACGTACATCCAGGAGATCGGCAGCACCCCGGCCGACCCCCAGCGGGCCTGGGACACGGGGAACGCCTCCTCGCCGCCGTCCACGGCCCCGGGGTCCCCGGGCAGGAACGGCACGAGGTGCTCAGCCACGGCCACGGGCCCCACGCCGGGTCCCCCGCCGCCGTGCGGGATGCAGAAGGTCTTGTGCAGGTTCAGGTGGGAGACGTCCCCGCCGAAGCGGCCCGGCCGGGCGAGGCCCATGAGGGCGTTGAGGTTGGCGCCGTCCACGTAGACCTGGCCCCCCGCGTCGTGCACGGCGGCGCACACGGCCGTGATCTGCTCCTCGAACACGCCGTGCGTCGAGGGGTAGGTGACCATGATGCCCGCCAGCTCCTCCCCCGCGGCCGCTATCTTGGCCGCGAGGTCCTCCATGTCCACGGAGCCGTCCCCGGCGGTGGCCACGACCACGACCTTGAGGTCGGCGAGCACCGCGGACGCGGCGTTGGTCCCGTGCGCCGAGGACGGGATGAGGACGGTCTTGCGCTGCCGGTCGCCCCGGGAGAGGTGGTAGCGCCGGATCGCGAGCAGGCCGGCGAGCTCGCCCTGCGAGCCTGCGTTGGGCTGGACGGAGACCGCGGCGTAGCCGGTGATCTCCGTGAGCCAGGACTCCAGCTGGGCGATGAGCTCGCGCCAGCCGAGGGTCTGGTCCTCGGGAGCCAGCGGGTGGATCGAGGCGAACTCGAGCCAGCTGATGGGCTCCATCTCCGCGGCGGCGTTGAGCTTCATGGTGCAGGAGCCCAGCGGGATCATGGTCCGGTCGAGGGCCAGGTCCTTGTCCGCGAGGGAGCGCAGCCAGCGCATCATCGCGGTCTCGGAGCGGTGCAGCGTGAACACCGGGTGGGTCAGGTAGGAGTCGGTGCGCAGCAGCTCGGAGGGCAGGTCCCAGTCGGCGCCCGCGCCGCCGTCGTCGGTGGCCGCGGCGCCGAAGGACGCGAGGACGTCGTCGACGACGCGCTCGTCGTGGGACTCCCCGACCGACACGGACACGTGGTCCGCACCGGCCCGGCGCACGTTGATCCCGCGCTCCGCGGCGGCCGCCACGACGGCGTCCGCGCGGCCGGGGACCTCGGCCAGCACGGTGTCGAAGAACCGGTCGTGGACCACGCGGACGCCGGCCGCGGCGAGCCCCGCGGCCAGGCGGGCGGCCAGGCGGTGCACGCGCTCCGCGATGACGCGGAGCCCGTCCCCGCCGTGGTACGCGGCGTAGGCGCCGGCCACGATGGCGAGCAGCGCCTGGGCGGTGCAGATGTTGGAGGTGGCCTTCTCGCGGCGGATGTGCTGCTCCCGGGTCTGCAGTGCCAGCCGGTAGGCGGGCCGGCCGGAGGAGTCGGTCGAGACGCCCACCAGGCGGCCCGGCAGATTCCGCTCGAGACCCCTGCGGCAGGCGAGGAACGCGGCGTGGGGTCCGCCGAAGAACAGGGGCACGCCGAAGCGCTGGGCGGAGCCCACGGCGATGTCCGCCCCCTGCTCCCCGGGCGAGCGCAGCAGGGTCAGGGCCAGCAGGTCGGTGGCGACGGCCACGAGCGCTCCCCGGGCGTGCGCCTCCTCGGCCAGCTCGGCGAGGGGGACGACCTCACCGTCGACGCCCACCTGGGTCAGGACCGCGCCGAAGAGGTCCCCCTCGGGCAGCCCCTCGGCGAGGTCGGTGACGACCAGCTCGATGCCCACGGCACGGCAGCGCCCGCCCAGCACGGCGAGGGTCTGCGGGAGCGTCCGGGCGTCGACGACGACGCGCCGGCTCGTGGCCTTGCGGTTGGCCCGGCGCATCATGAGTACGGCCTCGGCCACCGCGGTGGCCTCGTCCAGGAGGGAGGCGTTCGCCAGGTCCAGGCCGGTGAGGTCCATTACGGCGTTCTGGAACGTCAGCAGCGCCTCGAGGCGGCCCTGCGAGATCTCGGGCTGGTACGGGGTGTAGGAGGTGTACCAGGCGGGGTTCTCGAGGATGTTGCGGCGCAGCGCGGGCGGGGTGACGGTGTCCGCGTAGCCCTGCCCGATCATCTGGGTCATCACGCGGTTCTTCGCGGCGATCCGGCGCAGGGCGGAGAGCGCCTCGTGCTCCGGCATCGGGGCCGGCAGACGCAGGGGCTCGTCCGAGACGATGCCGGCGGGGACGGCGCGGGCGACGAGCTCGTCGAGGTCGGCGGCGCCGATCGCCCGGAGCATGCTCCGGGTCTCGGCGGCGTCCGGCCCGAGGTGGCGTGGCAGGAAGGACAAGGTCAGCTCCTCGTGGTTCGAGGCCCGGTGGGGCCCGTCCGGCCTCCCCGCTGAAGTCCCCTGACCCGAGAGTTCTCACCGGCCGCTGCGGGCCGGCCTGCACCGTCGGTGGCCTCGCGTCCGGGCCGGCGGCGGGGGACCTCTTCAGAGTGGCCCGCTCGCAGCGGTCCTGGGGCCTGAGAGATTCCCGGGGAGGATCTGCTCCTTCGGCGCCGCCCGCCGCCCGGGACGAGGGCGGCGGCGGACTCTCCCGCTGCGCGTGGGCGGCCGATGTGGTTGTGCCCCCAGTCTCCCACAGACCGGCCGGGCACGGCACGAGGCCCCGGACGCCGTGCGTCCGGGGCCTCGCAGGAGCGTCCGGGAAGGAACGCTTCCGGGGTCCTACTTGAGGGTGACGGTGGCGCCGGCGCCCTCGAGGGCCTCCTTGGCCTTGTCGGCGGCATCCTTGGCGGCGCCCTCGAGGACGGCCTTGGGGGCCGAGTCCACGAGGTCCTTGGCCTCCTTGAGGCCGAGGGAGGTCAGCGCGCGGACCTCCTTGATGACCTGGATCTTCTTCTCGCCGGCGGCCTCGAGGACGACGTCGAACTCGGTCTGCTCCTCGGCCTCCTCGGCGGCGGCGGCCGGAGCGGCGGCACCGGCGACGGCCACGGGGGCGGCGGCGGTGACGTCGAAGGTCTCCTCGAAGGCCTTCACGAACTCGGAGAGCTCGATGAGGGAGAGCTCCTTGAACGCGTCGATCAGTTCAGCGGTGGTGAGCTTGGCCATGGTTGTGGCTCCTTTTCGATGGTGTGCCCCGGCCGGGTTCGTCGGCGCGGGACGGTCTGGTTCCGTGGTGAGAATGTGCCTCGCGGCGGGGATGCTGGTCAGGCGTCCTGCTCCTCGACCTTGGCGCGCAGCGCCTCGGCCGTGCGGACGGTCTTCGACAGCGGGGCCTGGAACAGCGCCGCGGCCTGGGACAGGGACGCCTGGGCGGCACCGGCCACCTTGGCCAGCAGCACCTCGCGGGACTCGAGGTCCGCGAGCTGCTTGATCTCCGCGTCGCTCAGGGCCTTGCCCTCGAGGTAGCCGCCCTTGACGACGAGCTGCGGGTTCGCCCTGGCGAAGTCACGCAGGCTCTTGGCGGCCTCGACGGGATCCCCCGAGATGAAGGCGATCGCGCTCGGGCCGGCGAGCTGGCCGTCGAACGCGTCGATGCCCAGCTCCTTGGCCGCGATCGCGGTCAGCGTGTTCTTCACCACGGCGTATTCTGCGTTCTCACCGAGCGAGCGGCGCAGCTCCTTGAGCTGGGCCACGGTGAGGCCGCGGTACTCAGTCAGGACAGCGGCGTCCGAGTTGGAGAACATCTCCTTCAACTCGGCGACCGCGGCTGCCTTTTCCGGGTTCGCCATGGTACTCCTTCCGGTCTTCGCTGCCGGCCGCTGCCGGAAGGGCCCGGGCACAGAAAAAGCCCCGCGCAGATGCCCGGGGCTCGACGTGACGGCCCGTGCAGGACGGGGCGTGCTCGCTGTGCTGGTTCACCTGCGCTGGCGGTTCCTGGCGGAACTCTTACGGCTGTCCGTCCGTTCCGTGCACTCCGAAACGGGGTGCACGAGGCAGAGGGACCACGACCGGCGGTCTTTGGTACGCCCCAGGCTACCGGAGGGCCCCGCGTCGACCAAATCGGCCCCGCACGGGCCCGGAACCGGCACCGGGGGCCGGCCCGTCAACAGGCCCGGTCCGCCTCAGGCGGAGGGGAAGTCGCGGGACCACACGCCGCTGCGCCCGGCCACGCGGAAGCCCAGCCGGGCGTTGACCCGGCTCATCCGGTCGTCGCCGCTGTGGCTCCAGGAGTAGACGGTGCGCACGCTCGGGGCCTGCCGCTCGAGCTGCTGCAGGTTGGCCAGCTTCAGCCGGGTGGCGAGCCACTGGCGGCGGTGCTCGCGCAGGACCACGGTCTCGTCCTGCATCCCGATCGGCGGCTCCTCCCCCGCCAGGACGATCTCGGTCATCCCGACGAGCCGGCCCGTGGGCTCGTGCTCGGCGACGGCCACGAGCGAGACGTTGCCCGCCTCGGCGCGCAGCTGCTCGGTCCGCCGCACCCGCTCGGCGTCCCAGGGCTCGGGCTGGGCGACGACCACGGGGGCCAGGAAGGAGTCGGTCGCCATGCGCGAGTGCAGGGCCGCGAGCTCGTCGAGCCGGTCCTCGGGCGCGGGGCCGCTCCAGACGTGGATGCGGTAGGGCTCCTGGGCCTGCGAGGCCGCGACCTCGCGCAGCAGGGCCTGCACCCGCTCGGGCGGCAGCGGGACGTCCAGCACGCCGAAGTCGCTGACGGACTCCAGCCGGTAGCCGGCGCTGAGGGCGAAGCGGGTCTGCCGGTTGGACACGGGCAGCCGGCCCGACCCGTCCGCGGCGTCCACCCACTCGACCATCCCGGGCGTGAGCACCGGGAAGACCCCGGTGACGCTGCCGTCGCCCTGGATCTCCTCGGGGCCGGGGTGCTCGGTCTGGATCCGCAGGTGCCGGCGGGACTCCCCGACGGCGAGCTGCTCGGCGGCGGCCAGCAGCTCGCTGCCGGTGCCCTGCGAGGTGACGTCGGGGTCCACGTCGACGGTGATGTGGGCGGAGTCGGTGAGCGTGACCAGGGGCATCCGCACCTCGGCCCGTCCCGCGAGCCGGTCCCCCGCCCACGCGAGCAGGATGACCACGCGCTCGAAGGGGTCCAGCAGGTCGCGGTAGAGCTCCTGGGCGTCACCGGTGAGGTCCGAGATTCCCCACACGTGCTGCCGGGACCGGCGCACGACATCCGCGACGCGCCCCAGGAGCTCGTGCGCGGCGTCGTCGAACTCGTCGGGAATGCGCATCTGCTCGATGCGCACTGGGGGGTGCTCGCTCACGTGGGGGATCTCCGTTCCGTGGGCGCCGGCGGACGCCCGTCGGCTGCTGGGTCGAGGGAGGGGTGGTCCCGTCGGACGGGAAGGGGCCCGGCCGCATCGGCCGGGCCCCCACCCGTCGGAGCCCCGAGGGCTCCGGTGCACGGCGTCAGGCGCCGACGACGACCTCGGTCGCGTTCGGGTCGACCGGGATGCCCGGTCCGAACGTGGTCGAGACGGTCGCCTTCGTGATGTAGCGGCCCTTCGACGCGGAGGGCTTCAGGCGCAGGATCTCCTCGAGGGCGGCGCCGTAGTTCTCCGCGAGCTTCTCGAGGTCGAAGGACGTCTTGCCCACGATGAAGTGCAGGTTCGAGTGCTTGTCGACGCGGAAGTCGATCTTGCCGCCCTTGATGTCGTTGACGGCCTTGGTCACGTCCATGGTCACGGTGCCGGTCTTGGGGTTCGGCATCAGGTTGCGGGGACCGAGGACCTTGCCCAGCCGGCCGACCTTGCCCATCATGTCCGGGGTCGCCACGGCGGCGTCGAAGTCGGTCCAGCCGCCCTGGATGCGGGCGATCAGGTCGTCGGAGCCGACGTAGTCAGCCCCGGCCTCCTCCGCGGCGGCGGCCTTGTCGCCGGTCGCGAAGACGACGACGCGGGCGGTCTTGCCGGTGCCGTTGGGCAGGTTCACGGTGCCGCGGACCATCTGGTCGGCCTTCCGGGGGTCCACACCCAGGCGGAGGACGACCTCCACGGTGGAGTCGGTCTTCGCGGTGTCCAGCTCCTTGGCCAGGGCCACGGCCTCGGCCGGGGCGTACAGCGTGCCCTCGTCGATCTTGGCGGCGGCCGCCTGATATGCCTTGCTGCGCTTTGCCATCTGCTTCTTCTCCTTGTGCAGTTGTGGTCTGCGGGCCGCGCTCGGCCCTGCCACGTGAATAACGGTGGGTGGTGTCAGCCGAGGCTGATCACTCGACCTCGATGCCCATGGAGCGGGCGGTGCCGGCGATGATCTTCGCGGCGGCGTCGATGTCGTTGGCGTTGAGGTCTTCCTTCTTGGTCTCGGCGATCTCGCGGACCTGGTCCATGCTGAGCTTGCCGACCTTCTGGGTGTGCGGGACACCCGAGCCCTTGGCGACGCCGGCGGCCTTCTTGATCAGCTGCGCGGCGGGCGGGGTCTTCGTGATGAAGGTGAACGAGCGGTCCTCGTACACCGTGATCTCCACGGGCACGATGTTGCCGCGCTGGGACTCCGTGGCCGCGTTGTAGGCCTTGCAGAATTCCATGATGTTGACGCCGTGCTGACCGAGGGCCGGACCCACGGGGGGCGCCGGGTTGGCGGCGCCTGCCTGGATCTGCAGCTTGATCAGGCCGGAGACCTTCTTCTTCTTGGGAGCCATGTGCTGGTCCTTCTTCTGCTGGACGTACCGGCGCACAGGAGCGTACGACGGCGGGTGGCCGCCGTGGCGCGGCGGCCGGGCGGCCCGGCGGCGAAGCATGCACCGCGGGGCCGGGAACTGGGGCGGGCCGGAGCGGCCCGCGGGGCTCAGATCTTGGAGACCTGGTTGAAGCCGAGGGTGACGGGGGTCTCGCGCTCGAAGATCGACACGAGGACGACCAGCTGCTGGGACTCCACCTTGATCTCGGAGATCGTGGCGGGGAGGGTCTCGAACGGGCCCTCCTTGACGATGACGGACTCGCCGACCTCGAAGTCGATGTCGATCCGGGGCTGCGCGCTGGACTGGGCGGCGGACTCTCCGCCCGCGCCCTGCGGCGCCTCGAAGACCGGGTTGAGCATCTCGAAGACCTCGTCGAGGCGCAGCGGCACGGGGTTGTACGCGTCCTGGCCGACGAAGCCGGTGACGCCCGGGGTGTGGCGGACCGCGCCCCACGAGGCGTCGGTGAGGTTCATGCGCACCAGCACGTAGCCGGGGATCCGCACCCGGCGCACGATCTTGCGCTGCGCGTTCTTGATCTCGACGACCTCCTCCATCGGCACCTCGATCTGGAAGATGTCGTCCTCCATGTTGAGGGACTGGATGCGGGTCTCGAGGTTCGTCTTCACGCGGTTTTCGTAGCCGGCGTAGGTGTGGATGACGTACCAGTCACCCTCCTGGCGCCGCAGCTTCGACTTGAACTCCTCGACGGGGTCCACGGCGGGAGGCTCGTCCTCGGCCGCGGGGGCCGCCTCGTCGTCGGCCGGCTCGGCCGGAGCGTCGTCGTCGGCCGTCTCCGCGGGAGCCTCGTCGATGGCCGTCTCCGCGGGAGCCTCGTCGGCGACCGGGTCCGCCGGGGCGTCGTCCGGCTCGTGGGCGGCCGCGAAGTCGTCCTCCTGCACGGAGGACTCGGCCTCCGGCAGCTCCGGAGCCTGCTGGTCGACCTCGGCCGGTGCCTCGGTGCCGTTTTCGAGCTCGTGCTCGGTCACTGGATCTCCCTCAAAGTTCTTTCGTGGATGTCGTGCTCTGCTGGGTCACGGTGGCCGGCCGTGCCGGCCCGTGCGCCGCCCGGATCAGCCGGCGGCGTCCCCCTGCCCGAAGATCCACAGGGCCGCCTGGCCGAACGCGAGGTCCAGGATCGAGATGAGCACCATCATGAACGCGACGAACACGAGGACGACCAGGACGTAGTTGACCAGTTCGCGCCGGGTGGGGGTGACCACCTTCCGGAGCTCCCCGACGACCTGGCGCAGGAACAGGAACAGGCGCCCGAAGACGCCGCGGGGGTTCTCTGCGCCCTGCTCCGGGGGCTGGCCCGACGCGCGGCCGGCGGTGGTCTGCGACATCGGCTCTCCCTGTGTGGACTCGTGCGTGCCGCGCGGTGCTGCCGGCCCGCCGTCGCCGCGGCGGCTCCCGGCACCCCGGTGCGGGGAGCCGGGGACCGCCCCGGACTGGAGCAGGGCAGACAGGACTCGAACCTGCAACCTGCGGTTTTGGAGACCGCTGCGCTACCAATTGCGCCACTGCCCTCTGTGCCTCGCGGCCTCGGCCGGCGTGGGGACGCCGGTCTCGATCGCTCGGACCCGGTCACCGACTCTACCACCCGGCCCCGCCGTGACGGCGCGGTCGAGCAGGCGCCGATGACACCAGTCGTCCATCCTAGGCGACCCGGGCGGCGGGGTGCAATCCGGCCGGGCGCGGACGCCGGGGCGCCGAACCCGCGGCCCGGACCCCCGAGTAGCATGGGGGCGTCCGCTCCGCCGTCCCCGCACCCGGCGGAGACCGTCCGTTCCCCATCCAGGAGGCCCCCGGTCATGACCACGTCCCGCATCTCCCGGCGCGTCGGCGCCATCGCAGAGTCCGCGACGCTCGCCGTGGACGCCAAGGCGAAGGCGCTCAAGGCCGCCGGCCGGCCCGTGATCGGCTTCGGCGCCGGGGAGCCCGACTTCCCCACCCCCCAGTACATCGTGGACGCCGCCGCGGCCGCCCTCCAGGACCCGGCGAACTTCCGGTACACGCCGGCCGCGGGCCTGCCCGAGCTCCGCAAGGCCGTGGCCGAGCAGACCGCCCGGGACGACGGGTACGCGGTGGAGCCCTCCCAGGTGCTCATCACCAACGGCGGCAAGCAGGCCGTGTTCCAGGCCTTCGCGACGGTCGTGGACGAGGGCGACGACGTCCTGCTGCCGGCCCCGTACTGGACCACCTACCCCGAGGCCATCAAGCTCGCCGGGGGCAACCCGGTGGAGGTCTTCGCCGGACCGGAGCTCGGCTACAAGGTGACCCCCGAGCTGCTCGAGGCGGCGTGGACCGAGCGCACCAAGGCGCTGCTGTTCTGCTCCCCGTCCAACCCCACGGGCGCCGTGTACTCGCCCGAGGAGACCGCGGCCGTGGGTCGCTGGGCGGCGGAGAAGGGAATCTTCGTGCTGACCGACGAGATCTACCAGCACCTCACCTACGACGACGTGCCGTTCACGTCGATCGCCGCCGCCGTGCCGGAGCTGGGCGAGAACGTGGTCGTCCTCAACGGCGTGGCCAAGACGTACGCGATGACCGGCTGGCGGGTGGGCTGGATGATCGGCGCCCCCGACGTGATCAAGGCGGCCACGAACCTGCAGTCCCACCTGAGCTCCAACGTCAACAACGTGGCCCAGCGGGCCGCGCTCGCGGCCGTGTCCGGGCCGCTCGACGAGGCCCACCGGATGCGGGAGGCCTTCGACCGCCGCCGCCGTGCCATGGTCGAGGCCCTCAACGCCATCGACGGCGTGGAGTGCCCCACCCCGACCGGCGCGTTCTACGCCTACGCGGACGTGCGCGGCCTGCTCGGCCGGCGCTTCGGCGACGCGACGCCCCGGACCTCCGCCGAGCTCGCCGAGCTGATCCTGGAGCAGGCGGAGGTGGCCGTGGTGCCCGGCGAGGCCTTCGGCCCCTCCGGCTTCCTGCGCCTGTCCTACGCCCTCGGCGACGACGACCTCGCCGAGGGCCTGCGCCGGCTCCAGGAGTACCTGGGCGGCGCCGCGTGAGCGCCGCGACGGACGCGCTGGGCACGGCCGCGGCCGCGGCGGGGTCGGTGCCCGCGGCGGCGCTCGTGACCGCCGGGCTGATCGGCGGGTACGCCACGGCCCGGGCGACCGGCGTCCGGCCCCTGGGCGGGGCGGTGCTGGCCGCCGCGGGGGCGGCGGCCGCCCACACGTGGTGGCACCGCGGCGGGCCGGGGACCACCGCGGCGCTCGGCGGGCTCTACGTCCTGGGCTTCGGGCTCTCC
Source organism: Kocuria nitroreducens (assembly GCF_042879195.1). Lineage (NCBI taxonomy): Bacteria > Bacillati > Actinomycetota > Actinomycetes > Micrococcales > Micrococcaceae > Kocuria > Kocuria nitroreducens. The sequence continues at coordinate 48,245 of NZ_JBHZTC010000013.1, read as the reverse complement.
CACCCGCTGGCGAAGCGGATCGGCGCCTGGCCCTCGGTCCTGGCCGTGACCGCCGTCAACGCCGCCGCCAGCACCGTCCTGGTGGACCGCTCCGGCCGCTGACCCGCGACCGTCCCGCACCGGCGCCGCCCGCCCCCGGCAGGGGGCGGGCGGCGCCGTCGTCGTCGTGCGTCCGGGCCGAGCCTCAGTCGCCGACGGCCTCCAGGCCGCGGCGCACGATCAGCGGATCGGGGGGATAGACCACGTCCGGGTCCTTGTCCTCGTAGTCGAACTGGTCCAGGAAGAAGCGCATCGCGTTGAGCCTGGCCCGCTTCTTGTCGTTGGACTTTACCGTGATCCACGGGGCGTGGTCGGTGTCGGTGCGCAGGAACATCTCCTCCTTTGCGTCCGTGTAGTCCTCCCAGCGGTCCAGGGAGGCCAGGTCCATGGGAGAGAGCTTCCACCGGCGCACGGGATCGATCTGGCGGATCGCGAACCGGGTGCGCTGCTCGTGCTGGGTGACGGAGAACCAGAACTTCGTGAGGTGGACGCCGGAGTCCACGAGCATCTTCTCGAACACCGGGGCCTGGGCCATGAACTGCTCGTACTGCGGGTCCGTGCAGAAGCCCATGACCCGCTCGACGTTGGCGCGGTTGTACCAGGAGCGGTCGAACATCACGATCTCCCCGGCGGTGGGCAGGTGCTGGATGTAGCGCTGGAAGTACCACTGGCCCCGTTCGCGGTCCGAGGGCTTCGTCAGGGCCACCACCCGGGCCGCGCGCGGGTTGAGGTGCTCGGTGAACCGTTTGATCGTCCCGCCCTTGCCGGCCGCGTCCCGTCCCTCGAACACGATGACGTGCTGGAGGTCGTGGTCCTGGCCCCAGTACTGGAACTTCAGCAGCTCGATCTGCAGCTGGTACTTCTCGAGCTCGTACTCCTCCCGCGACAGCCGCTCGTCGTACGGGTAGTCCTCCCGCCAGGTCTCCACGGCCGACCCCCCGGGATCGACGAGGTCCGGGTCCGGGGACTGCCCGTCCCGCACCGTGTACCCCTGGTCGACCAGCTTGTCGATGAACTCCCGCAGGTTCTCCCGGGCCGGTTCCTTGTCCGCGTTCATCGCCACCCTCCTCACGGGCCCGGAGGGGCCCTCCCCGGCAGTCTAGGCCCGGGGCGGCGGGCGCCGGTGCCGGGGCCAGAACTCCCGGGCCGTCCCTGCCGCCGGTGCCCGGACTCACTAGACTGGGCGTGCCGGTGCACGTCCGGCCGCCACGCACGCCCCGCCCACCCGGAGGAGACTGTACGGATGAAGATCGGACTGCTGACCAGCGGCGGGGACTGCCCCGGACTCAACGCGGTGATCCGCGGCGCCGTGCTGCACGGGATCAAGACCTACGACCACGAGTTCGTGGGTTTCCGCGACGGCTGGCGCGGAGTCGTGGAGGGCGACATCATGGACCTGCCCCGCACCCGGGTGCGGGGCCTGGCCCGGGAGGGCGGGACCATCCTGGGGACCTCCCGCACCAACCCCTACGACGGCCCCGGCGGCGGACCGGAGAAGATCGCCGTGATGCTCGAGCGCCACCACATCGACGCGATCGTCGCCATCGGCGGGGAGGGCACCCTGGCCGGGGCCAAGCGCCTGTCCGACGCCGGGCTGCCGGTGGTCGGTGTGCCCAAGACCATCGACAACGACCTGCAGGCCACCGACTACACCTTCGGCTTCGACACCGCCGTGTCCATCGCCACCGACGCCATGGACCGGCTGCGCACCACCGGGGAGTCCCACCACCGGTGCATGGTCGCCGAGGTCATGGGCCGCCACGTCGGGTGGATCGCCCTGCACTCGGGGATGTCCGCCGGCGCCCACGCGGTGCTGATCCCTGAGCAGAAGGTCTCGATGGACGAGGTCTGCGCCTGGGTGCGGGAGGTCTACGACCGGGGCCGGTCCCCGCTGGTGGTGGTGGCCGAGGGGTTCATCCCCGAGGACCGGGAGGACGTGCTCGCCGGCAAGGGCACCGAGTCCTCCGGCCGGCCGCGGCTGGGCGGGGTCGGGGAGTACGTCACCGAGCAGATCGAGGCGATGACCGGGATCGAGACCCGCAACACCACGCTGGGGCACATCCAGCGCGGCGGGGCCCCCACCGGCTTCGACCGGGTGCTGGCCACCCGGTTCGGGATGGCCGTGGTCGACCTCGTGCACGAGAGGCAGTGGGGGCGGATGGTTGCCCTGCGCGGCACCGACATGGTCCGCGTCGACTTCGCCGAGGCCCTCGAGGGGCTCAAGACCGTCCCCCAGCACCGCTGGAACGAGGCCCGCGTGCTCTTCGGCCGCTGAGGCGGACGACGACCCCCCGCGCGCGGTCCACGACCCGCGCGCCCGGGCTCGGGTCGTGCGCTGCGGGCTCGGGTGCTGTGCTGCGGGTTCGGGGGTCGTGGACTACGGGCGCGCGTCCCGGGCGCCGCGGAGGAAGCCCGTCTGCCGGCCGACCACCTGGCCGGCGTCCGGCGGGACGACGACCTGCTGCGCCGCGGCCCACCGCTGCCCGCCGTCGGTGACGACGAGCTGGGCGGCGGGATCGGCGGTGCGCTTGAGCACGGCCAGGGCGATGGGGCCCTGCTCGTGGTGCAGCTGCACGGAGGTGACGCGCCCCACCGTGCGCTCCCCCGCCACCACGTCGGCACCCGTGGCCGGCAGCGTGTGCTCCGAGCCGTCGAGGTCGAGCAGCACGAGCCGGCGCGGCGGGTGCCCGAGGTTGTGCACCCGCGCGACGGTCTCCTGGCCCTTGTAGCAGCCCTTGGCCAGGTGCACGGCGGTGCGCAGGAGGTCGAGCTCGTGCGGGATCGTCCGCTCGTCCGTCTCGGCGCCCCAGCGCGGGCGCCATGCGGCGATCCGCAGCGCCTCGGCGGCCCAGGCACCGGCGAGCGGGAGGTCGAGGGTCAGCGCGTCGAGCTCGTCGCGGGGCACGAGGTGCTCCCACCAGGTGCGCTCCTCACCGGGATGGGGGCCGTCGAGCACGGCGTAGCTCCATCCACCGGGGGCGACCTGGGGCCAGGGGTCCCGCCACACGACCGTGGCGGGCAGACCGGGCACGGTGCCCGTGGCACCGAGCACGGCCCACTGCCCGGTGCGATCCTCGATCTCGACGCGCAGCGCGAAGCGCATGGCCTCCAGCCACGCCACCAGGGGCGCGGCCTCGTCGGCCTCGGTGAGCAGCCAGGTGGTGGCGCCGTCGTCCACCACGTGGGGTGCGTGCTCGATCCGTCCCTGCACGGACAGGAAGAGGGTCTCGGTGCTGCGCCCGGGCTCGAGGCCGGTGAGCACCTGCGAGGAGAGCGTGCTGAGCCAGCTGAGCCGGTCGGGCCCGGTCACGGTGACGACACCCTTGTGGGAGAGGTCCACCACGGTGCCGGGCGTCCGCACGAGGGAGCGCTGCTCCCGCAGCGGGTCGCCGTAGTGGGCGGCGACCCCGCGGTCCAGGCCCTCGGCCTCGACCGCTCCGGGTCGGTGGAGCAGGGGGGAACGGTGCTCGGTCACGGAACTCAGCCGATCTTCCGCAGCTGCGCGGAGGCGTGGGTGGTCAGCGGTTCGCCGAGGGCGGCCATGTCCCAGGCCCAGAACAGGTCGCCGTGGACCAGGCCGTACATGCGCGTCGAGGAGCTGTACTCCTTGGCCCCGCGGGCGCGGATCACGGCGTCGGTGGCGAGGTCGATCCGGGGGCCCTTGATCTGCCCGGCGTAGAGCTCGGCGACGCCGCCCGGGTGGGTCAGGGTCATGAGGACGTCGAAGCCGCCGTCCGCGTTGCGCACCCGCTCCACGTCCTCCGCGCCCTGGAGCACGGGCACGAGGTCGGGCGGGAGCATCCCGGGGCCCACGTCACCGTCCTCGAGGGTGCGGTCGAGCTGCCAGAAGCCCTGTTCCACGGTGGCCGGGCGCATCGGTTGCCCCTCCTCGTCGAGGAGCGTGGTCTGCGCCCGGTACTCGAGGAACGGCAGTCCGTTCTGCTCGAAGGTCACGCGCTGCCGGAACGGCCGCTGCTCGACCTCTCCGTAGCCCATGAAGCCGTCGCCCTCCCAGGTGCCCAGCAACCAGGCGAACGGGACGAGTTCGGGCATCAGATCCGAGGGGATCTCGATCGGCACGGGACTAGTTCTGTCCCTTGAACAGCCCGAGGACCACCTTCAGGGAGATCCCGGCGATGAACAGGCCGGAGATGCCGAGCAGGGCGAGGTAGAAGATTTCGAGTGCAAGCATGGCCCTAAACTACCACGGTGCTCACCAGCCGGGCAGTGAAGACGGCCCCCACCCCGAGGAACGCCACGGGGGTCACACCGAGGGCCACGACGCCCCGCTTGGGCGAGCTCTTCGGGGCCGCCGCGATGACGCGGCCGCCCACGAGGGCCACCAGCGCGGCCAGGACGGCCCCGACCACCACGAGCAGGGCAGGGTCCTGACCGGTGGCCCGGTAGTCGCCGGCCAGGGCGATCCAGCCGGAGGAGCTGACCGCCGCGAGCACGCCCGCCGTCGAAGCGATCGCCGACTCGAGCCGGTTCTCGGCGCTCTCGCCGCGCACCAGCTCCGCCGTGAACACGGTCATCAGGGCCACCCCGACGACGGCGGGCAGCCACACGAGCTGCTGGCCGGGCAGGAACTGCACGAGCAGGGCCGCGACGACGCCGGCGGCGGTCATGATCACGTTGTGGCGGTGCCTCGCCGAGATGCCGGTGGCCGCCGGCCAGCCGAAGCCGATGACCACGGACATCCCCAGCGCCAGCAGCAGCGGCGCGGGCCCGGCGACCGCGACCGCCACCAGGGCCGCCACGAGGCCGACCACGCTGCACGCGGCGATCATGGCGTATCTCATGGCGATCGGGTTCCTGCACTGTCGAGGGTCGGGACCTGCGCCCGGGCGGACACGAGCAACGATAGCGGCTCGCCGCGGGGCGCGGGTGGAGCACCCGGACGGGGTGGAGCGCCGGGAGCGGGGGGAACGGCGGGGCGGTCACCGGCCGCGGGACGCTCCGGGCCGGCGGGGTCGCGGAGCCGGTCGCCCGCCCGGACCTATACTGACAGCTCAGCCCGCACGCCAGAGTGGAGAAGCACGAGTGTTCCATATCCTGATGCTGACCGACTCGGACGGACCCTCGGCATCGGTGCTCCCGGCCCTCGACCTGCTCAACCACAAGGTGTCGGTCGCCCCCACCCGGACCGTGTCCGGGAGCGTCGACGGCCGGTCCCCGGACGTGGTCCTGCTGGACGGGCGCACCGATCTGATCACCGCGCGCAACCTCGCGCAGCTGCTCACAGCCAAGGGGCTGGCGGCGCCGCTGCTCATGGTCCTCACCGAGGGCGGAATGGCGGCGGTGGCCGCGAACTGGATGGTCGACGACGTCGTGCTCGACACGGCGGGTCCCGCGGAGGTCGAGGCGCGGCTGCGCCTCGCCTCCTCCCGCACGGCCGAGCTCCCCGAGGACGACACCCGCATCCGTGCGGGCTCCGTGGTCATCGACGACGCCGCGTATTCCGCGCACGTCAACGGCCAGCCCCTGAACCTGACGTACAAGGAGTTCGAGCTGCTGAAGTACCTGGCCCAGCACTCGGGGCGGGTCTTCACCCGCGCCCAGCTGCTCAGCGAGGTCTGGGGCTACGACTACTACGGCGGCACCCGCACCGTGGACGTGCACGTGCGGCGGCTGCGCGCCAAGCTGGGCGCCGACCACGAGCACCTGATCACCACGGTGCGTAACGTGGGCTACAGCTTCGCCACGTCGCGGCCCCGGGAGAGCTGAGCACCGGCACCCCGGTCCGCGCACCCCACACCGCCCCGCAGGAGGTCCCCATGTCCCAGCCCGTGCCGTACGACCTCGACCGCCCGGACGTCCCGCCGGCCGCGGAGATCGTGGAGCTCGCCTCCCGCGCCGCCGCCGCGGACGGCGACCCGCCGTTCTCCGACCAGACCCTCGTGCACCTGCGCTCGGCGCAGGACGGCCGGCTCCGCACCGTCCTGGCGCGCTCGCGCGGCGGAGAGCTCCTCGGCGCGGCGGTGCGCGTGCCCGAGCCCGACGGCGCCCACCTCGTGGAGCTCGTGGTCGGCCCCGGCCACCGCGGCGCCGGGATCGGCGCGGCGCTGGCCGGGGCCGTGGCCGCCGGGACCACCGGCACCGTCCGGGCCTGGGCGCACGGCGGGCACCCGGCCGCCGCCGCGCTCGCCGCCCGGCACGGGCTGGCCCCCGTGCGGGACCTGCACCGGCTGCTGCGCCCGCTGCGCGGCGCGGGGGACCTCCCCCTCCCCGAGTCGATGCCCGCGGGCTTCCGCCTGCGGGCGTTCGAGCCCGGCCGCGACGAGCAGGAGTGGCTGCAGGTCAACGCGGCCGCGTTCGCCGAGCACCCCGAGCAGGGCCGGATGACCCTCGACGACCTCCGGCAGCGGGAGGCCGAGGCGTGGTTCGACCCCGCCGGCTTCCTGCTCGCCGTCCGGGAGGACGAGCCGGGGACCGTGGCCGGCTTCCACTGGACCAAGATCCACGCCGGCGACGCCGAGCGCGGCCCCCTCGGCGAGGTGTACGCCGTGGGGGTGGCGCCCGGGCACCAGGGCACGGGACTGGGCCGGGCGCTGACGGCCGCCGGCGTCAACCACCTGGCCCGGCAGGGACTGGCCGAGGTCATGCTCTACGTGGACGGGGACAACGCCGCCGCCCTGCGCCTGTACGAGGGGCTGGGCTTCCGGCCGTGGCACCTCGACGTGATGTACGCGGGGAGCCTCCCCGGCTGACCCGCCCGCCCCGCTCCTCCCGCGCCCGGACCGCCCGGACCGGGCACGACGAGACAGGACCGTGATGACCACCCACCAGCAGGACACCCCGCCGTCCGCGCCGGCCCCGGGCGCGCCCGACGCCCCGCCCGCCGGGACGGACACCGTTCCTCTCGCCGGCACCGACGAGCTCCCGGTCTCCGACGCCGCCCGCAGCCACGGGGACCGGGACCGGATCGACGACCCCGTGCCCGCGGCCCGGCAGGTGCTGGAGGGCCGGCACGGGCCCGAGCGCTTCCTGGACCGGGAGGCCAGCTGGGTCGCGTTCAACTCCCGGGTCCTGGAGCTCGCGGAGGACCCGGACCTCTTCCTCCTGGAGCGGGTGCACTTCCTGTCCATCGTGGCCTCCAACCTGGACGAGTTCTTCATGGTCCGGGTGGCGGGACTCAAGCGGCGCATCGCCACGGGCATCGCCCGGCCGGCGGCCTCCGGGCACTCCCCGGCGGAGCAGATGGCCACCATCGCCGCGCGAGCCCACGAGCTCCAGGAGCGGCACGCGCGGGCCTTCCACGACCTGGTGCGGCCCGAGCTGACCCGGCAGAACATCCACCTGGTCGGGTGGCAGGACCTCGACGCCTCCACCAGGGACGGGCTCACCCGGGACTTCCACCGGCAGGTGTTCCCCATCCTCACGCCGCTGGCCGTGGACCCGGCCCACCCGTTCCCCTACATCTCCGGGCTGAGCCTCAACCTGGCCGTGATGGTCCGCAACCCGCAGTCGGGCAAGCGGCTGTTCGCCCGCGTGAAGGTCCCGGACCAGCTGCCCCGGCTGCTGCCCGTGGACGGGCCCCGGGCGTCCCGCCTGCCGAACGGCCAGGCCCGGTTCATCCCGCTCGAGGACGTCATCGCCCAGCACCTGGACGACCTCTTCCCCGGGATGGAGGTCGAGGAGCACCAGGTGTTCCGCGTGACCCGCAACGAGGACCTGGAGGTCGAGGAGGACGACGCCGAGAACCTCCTGCAGGCCCTCGAGAAGGAGCTGCTGCGCCGACGCTTCGGTCCTGCGGTGCGCCTGGAGGTCACGGACAGCATGAGCACCGAGGTGCTCGAGCTGCTCGTCTCCGAGCTGGGCATCGACGAGTCCGAGATCTACCGGCTGCCCGCGCCGCTGGACCTGCGCGGGCTGGGGGTCATCGCCGACATCGACCGCCCCGAGCTGCACTACTCCCGCCACGTGGCCCACACCTCCCGCTACCTCAACGCCGCGGAGACCGCCAAGGCAGCGGACGTCTTCGCCGCGACCCGGGCCCGGGACGTACTGCTGCACCACCCCTACGACTCGTTCGCCACGAGCGTCCAGGCCTTCCTGGAGCAGGCCGCCGCAGATCCCAGGGTCCAGGCCATCAAGCAGACCCTGTACCGGACCTCGGGCGACTCCCCCATCGTGGACGCGCTCATCGACGCCGCCGAGGCCGGCAAGCAGGTGCTGGCGCTCGTGGAGATCAAGGCCCGCTTCGACGAGCAGGCCAACATCTCCTGGGCCCGCAAGCTCGAGCAGGCCGGGGTGCACGTGGTCTACGGCATCGTGGGGCTGAAGACCCACTGCAAGCTCTCCCTCGTGGTCCGCCAGGAGGAGCACGGGCTGCGCCGCTACGTGCACATCGGCACCGGCAACTACCACCCCTCCACCGCGCGCTTCTACGAGGACCTGGGGCTGCTCACGTGCGATCCGGAGGTCGGGGAGGACGTCTCCCGGCTGTTCAACCAGCTCTCCGGCTACGCCCCGAAGACCACCTTCCAGCGCCTGCTCGTGGCGCCCCGCTCCGTGCGCTCCGGGCTCATCGACCTCGTCGAGGCCGAGATCCGCCACCACCGGGAGGGCCGCCCGGCCCGGATCCAGGTCAAGTGCAACTCGATCGTGGACGAGGCCGTGATCGACGCCCTCTACCGGGCCTCGCAGGCTGGGGTGCCCGTCGACGTGGTGGTCCGCGGGATCTGCGCCCTGCGCCCCGGGGTGCCGGGACTGAGCGAGACCATCCGGGTCCGCTCGGTGCTGGGCCGGTTCCTGGAGCACTCCCGGGTCTTCGCGTTCTGCAACGCCGGCGAGCCCCTGGTCTACATCGGCTCGGCGGACATGATGCACCGCAACCTGGACCGCCGGGTGGAGACCCTGGTGCGGATCACGGCCCCCCACCAGGCGGAGGCGCTCGTGCGGCTGCTGGCCCGCTACGTCTCCGACGCCACGGCCAGCTGGCACCTGGACGCCGAGGGCGCGTGGACCCGCCACCACCGGGACGCCGAGGGGCAACCGCTCGTGGACATCCAGGACCACCTGTTGCGCAACCGGGCCCTCGGCCGGCCCGCGATCTAGTCGGCGGTAGCATCGTGGGGGTGCCACCCGACGGTCCGGACCGCGGGCCCCGGCACGCCCGTGCACCACGGACAGGGGACGAAAGAGGGGCCATGCCCAGGACCGCAGAGAAGACCGCCGAGCAGAGCACGGACCACAGCGCCGGCCGGGCGGGGGCGAAGATCGGCACGAAGAGCGCCGGGAGCAGGCGGCCCGCCGACGTGCTCGCGGCCGGGTGCCTGTGCTGGCGCCGGACGGGCAGCGGCCTCGAGGTCCTGCTCATCCACCGCCCGCGCTACGACGACTGGTCCTTCCCCAAGGGCAAGCAGGACGACGGCGAGACGCTGCCCGAGACGGCTCACCGGGAGGTGAGCGAGGAGATCGGACTGCTCCCGCGCCTGGGGGTGCCCCTGCCCATGATCCGCTACGACGTCAAGGACGGCATCAAGGACGTGCACTACTGGGCCGCGGAGTTCGGTCCCGGCGCACGGCCCGAGCCCGACGGCCGGGAGGTGGACGCCGTCCGCTGGGTCGAGCCCGACGAGGCGCACCGGATGCTGACCAACCCCTCCGACCGGGAGCCGCTGACGGCCCTCGTGGACCTGCACGAGCACGGGGACCTCGCCACCCGCCCGGCGATCGTCGTGCGCCACGCCAAGGCGAAGCCGCGCTCGGCCTGGTCCCGGGCCGAGGGCGACCGGCCGCTGGCCGCGACGGGCAAGCGCCAGGCCCTCGCCGTGACCCGCCTGCTCCGGTCGTGGTCCCCCGAGCGGGTGCTCACCTCCCCCTGGCTGCGCTGCCTGTCCACCGTGGTGCCGTACGCGCGGAAGGCGGGCGTGCCCGTGCGGGAACGCCCGCAGCTCACGGAGGCCTCGCACAAGCGCCACCCCAAGAAGGCGGCCGCCGTGGTCGAGACCATGTTCGACAAGGACACGCCCGTGGCGCTGTGCACGCACCGTCCGGTGCTGCCCACCGTCCTCAAGGTCATCGCCCGGCACGCCGGCCCTGAGCTCGCCGCCCTGCTCCCGACCAAGGACCCGTACCTGTCCCCCGGCGAGATGATCGTCCTGCAGGTCTCCCGCCGGCACCGCCGGCGGGTCGTCTCCGTGGAGCTTGTGAAACCCTTCGACGACTGACCTCCGCCCCCGCGCCGGACGACCCGCCACGGACCGCCCCGGCACGGACGAGCCGGCACGGGCCACCAGCCACGATCCTCCCAGCCACGATCCTTCCCGAGGAGCCCCGCATGACCTCCCCCGACCCCGTGCCCGCCCCGGTGCCGACGCCCTACGAGGACCTCCTGCGGGAGGTCCTCGAGCGGGGCGTGCACAAGTCCGACCGCACTGGCACCGGAACCCGCAGCGTCTTCGGGCGCCAGATCCGATTCGACCTGGCGGAGTCCTTCCCGCTGCTGACCACCAAGCGGGTGCACTTCAGGTCGCTGGCCCTCGAGCTGCTGTGGTTCCTGCGCGGGGGCTCGAACGTGCGGTGGCTGCAGGAGCGCGGCGTGTCCATCTGGGACGAGTGGGCGGACCAGGACGGGGAGCTCGGACCGGTCTACGGCGTGCAGTGGAGGTCCTGGCCGACCGCCGACGGCGGGTCGATCGACCAGATCGCCAAGGTCGTGGCGCAGATCCGCACGAACCCCGATTCGCGGCGCCACGTGGTGACCGCGTGGAACCCCGCCGAGGTGGACGAGATGGCCCTGCCGCCGTGCCACGCGCTGTTCCAGTTCTACGTCGAGCCCCGGGAGGACGGGCCGGGCCGGCTGTCCTGCCAGCTCTACCAGCGCTCCGCCGACATGTTCCTGGGCGTCCCCTTCAACATCGCCTCGTACGCGCTGCTCACCGTCATGATCGCCCAGCAGACCGACCTCGAGCCCGGGGAGTTCGTCTGGACCGGCGGGGACTGCCACGTCTACGACAACCACGTGGCGCAGGTCCGCGAACAGCTCTCCCGGGACCCCTACCCCTATCCCCGGCTTCAGCTCGCCCGGCGACCCGCCACCGTCTTCGACTACGAGTTGGCGGACTTCGAGGTCCTCGACTACCGCCACCACCCGGCGATCAAGGCACCGGTGGCCGTATGACCGCCGCGCCCGGCCGGGCACGCCCGGCCGGCCCCACCGGGACGGTCGGGGCGATCTGGGCGCAGACCGCCGACGGGGTCATCGGCCGCGCCGGGGCGATGCCCTGGTCGCTGTCCGAGGACATGGCCTTCTTCCGGCGCACGACGACCGGCCACCCGGTGATCATGGGCCGGCGCACCTGGGAGTCCTTCCCGGAGCGCTTCCGGCCCCTGCCCGGACGGACCAACATCGTCATCACCTCCTCTCCCGAGCGGGTGGACCGGGGCGCGGCCCCCGGTGCGGTGCTGACCGCGTCCTCCTACGCGGAGGCCGTGCGCCTGGCCCGGACGAGTCCCGGCGCGGAGCGCATCTGGGTGATCGGCGGCGGCGAGGTCTACCGGCAGGCGCTCGAGGACGCCGAGCACCCCGTGACGGAGGCGCTCGTGACGATCATCGACCTCGACGCCGACGGGGACACGCACGCCCCGGAGCTCGACGACACGTGGGCCACCGAGCCGGTCGTGGGGCCGTCGGTGTCCCGCACCGGCCTCGGCTACCGGATCGACCGGCGCACGCGCGACCGGGGCGGACCCGGCGCCCGGGTGGACGGTTCCGGTAGCCCCACCGCTCCGGTAGCGTGAGCTGCACCACGACCAGGAGGACCACCGTGACCGCTTTGCCACCCGACCCCACGATCCGGGACGACGAGCAGCTGCACCTCGTGAAGAACACGGACCTCGACCGCTACGAGCTGTGGCGGGAGAAGCAGTTCATCGGCTTCGAGGGCTTCCAGGACCACGAGGACGGCACGGTCGAGCTCCAGCACACCATCATCGGCGAGCAGTTCGGCCGGCAGGGCTATGCGCGGACCCTCGTCACGCTCCTGCTGGACGGCTTCCGGGAGCAGGGCGTGGCGGTGCGTCCCACATGCCCCTACGTCCAGGACTTCCTCCACCGCTTCCCGCAGTACCAGGACGTCGTGGCCCCGGGCTTCGAGCTCCCAACGGCGCAGAAGGTGAAGGAGAAGCGGCGGCGCTGGGCCCTCCGCCGCGCCCCGTAGACTGGGGGCCATGACTTTTCGCTCGGGAGATTCGGTAGGGTTCGTCGGCTGGCGGGGCATGGTGGGTTCCGTGCTCATGCAGCGCATGCAGGAGGAGGGGGACTTCGAGGGGATCACCCCGGTGTTCTTCTCCACCTCCAGCGCCGGCCGCCCCGCCCCGTCGTTCGCCGGGGACGCCGGCACGCTGCAGGACGCCTACGACCTCGGCACCCTGGCGAAGCTGCCGATCGTCGTCACCGCCCAGGGCGGGGACTACACCAAGGACGTACACGGGAAGCTGCGCGCCGCCGGCTGGGACGGTCTGTGGATCGACGCCGCCTCGACCCTGCGGATGAACGACGACGCGATCATCGTCCTCGACCCCGTCAACCGCGACGTCATCGACCGCGGTCTCGGGAACGGCGTGAAGGACTTCGTGGGCGGCAACTGCACGGTCTCCTGCCTGCTCGTGGGGCTCGGCGGACTGTTCCGCAACGACCTCGTGGAGTGGGCCACGTCGATGACCTACCAGGCCGCCTCGGGCGGCGGGGCGCGGCACATGCGCGAGGTCCTGGCGCAGTTCGGCGACCTCCACGGCGTCGTCGCGGACGAGCTGGCCGATCCCGCCTCCGCGATCCTGGACATCGACCGCAAGGTCCTCGCCGCCCAGCGCGGCGACACCCTGGACACCTCCATGTTCGGCGCGCCCCTGTCCGGCTCCCTCATCCCCTGGATCGACGCCGACCTCGGCAACGGGCAGTCCCGCGAGGAGTGGAAGTCCGCGGCCGAGACGAACAAGATCCTGGGCCGCACCGACCGGTACGCCCAGGACTGGGTGCCCATGGACGGGCTGTGCGTGCGGATCGCCACGATGCGCTCGCACTCCCAGGCCCTCACGATCAAGCTGCGGGAGGACCTGCCCGTGGACGAGATCGAGCGGATCGTCGACGCCGACAACGAGTGGGCCACCGTGGTGCCCAACACAAAGGAGGACTCGATGCGGGACCTCACCCCCGTGGCGACCTCCGGCACCCTGGACATCCCCGTGGGCCGGATCCGCAAGCTCGCCATGGGCCCGGGCTACATCAGCGCCTTCACCATCGGCGACCAGCTGCTGTGGGGCGCGGCCGAGCCGCTGCGCCGCATGCTGCGCATCGCCACCGGCACCCTGTAGCCGGTGGCGGACACCTCGATCCCGCCGGGGCTGTCGCTCGACGCGGGTGACGCCCGTCCGCCCTCCGAGCAGCTCAGGCACCGGGTGCAGCAGGGCCGCACGGACGGCACCCTGCCCGCGGGCACCCGGCTCCCGCCGGTGCGCCGGCTCGCCGAGGCGCTCGGCCTCGCGGCCGGGACCGTGGCCAAGGCCTACCGCGAGCTCGAGGCCGCCGGCGTCATCGAGACCCGGGGCCGCCAGGGGAGCTTCGTGCGCGCCGCGGACCGGACCGAGGAGCTGGCCGTGCAGGCGGCCCGCCGCTACGCGGCCGAGATCGCGCACCTCGGGCTCTCGGCCGAGCGGGCCCTGGAGCTGGTGGAGGCGCAGCTGGGCCGCTGAGCCCGGGGACGGGGCCCCGCCTCAGATCCCCGGGGTCCGCAGGTGCCGGGGGCCGGGCACGAGATTGCCGGGGCCCGCGAGCGCCCGGCGGTGGCGCCCGTCCGCGGTCCGGGCCAGCCACCAGCGCCATCCGCGCAGGACGAGGCGCTTGGCCCGCTGGTTCAGGCGGTGCGCCCAGTGGAACTCGGTGCCCAGGACGCCGAGCCCCAGGAAGATCGCGAGCCACCCCGGACCGGGGAGCACGAGCATCGCGATCCCCAGCAGCACGAGGGTCACCCCGGCGATCGTGACGACCGTCTTGTAGACGATGCGCAACAACGGATGGTGCCCGGTCCAGCGCCGGAAGCGCTGGAGGCCGCGGCGCACGCGGCCCTCGGAGTTCTGCCCCTGGGCGATCTCCTCCTCGAGGCTGCTCACGGCCGCCGCCTCAGACCGCCGTGCCCACGATGACGGGCTCGGCGACGAGGTCCACCCCGTAGACGGACGCGACGCCGTCGCGCACCGCCCGGGCCAGCGCCATGAGGTCCTGGGCGGAGGCACCGCCCCGGTTGGTCAGGGCCAGCGTGTGCTTGGTCGACAGCGAGGCGCGGCCCCCGGCGACCGCGGCGCCGTCGAGGTCCAGGAGCTCGTTGCGGGTCCCCGGCAGGCCGAAGCCCTTGCCGAAGCCGGCGTGGTCGATGAGCCACGCGGCCGAGAGCTTGATCCGGTCCTCGAGCGGGCGCCCCGCCGCGTCCACCACGGGGAAGCGGGGGGCGTCGGCGGGCAGCCGCTCCCCCAGCGCGTCCGCCGGGAGGATGGGGTTCGTGAAGAACGATCCGGTGCTGTAGGTGTCGCGGTCCTCCGGGTCGAGGACCATGCCCTTGCCCGCCCGCAGGGCCAGGACGGTCTCCCGCACCCGCCCCAGCGGGGCGCGCTCCCCCACCTGGACGCCGAGCCGGCGGGCGAGCTCGCCGTAGCGCACCGGGGCGCTCCCGGTGCCGCGCTCGAGCCGGAACCGCACCGCGAGCACCACGTGGCGCGGGGAGCCGGCCACCGTGCTGCGCTTGAGGGCCGAGTCCCGGTAGGAGAACGCCAGGTCGGCCGGGGCGAACTCCCGCACGCGCCGCTCCTGGCGGTCCCAGACCCGCACCAGCTCGACGGTCTGGGCCACCTCCTGGCCGTAGGCCCCCACGTTCTGCACCGGGGTGGCGCCCGTGGTGCCGGGGATCCCGGACAGGGCCTCGATGCCGGCCAGCCCCTCGGTCACGGCCTGAGCCACGAGCTCGTCCCACGAGTGTCCGGCCTGGACCTCCAGGAGGGCGCCGGCGGGATCGTCGGCGAGGACCTCGACGCCGCGCGACAGGACGTGCACCACGGTGCCCGCGAACCCGGCGTCGGCCGCGATGAGGTTGGAGCCGCCCCCGACCACGAGCACGTCCCGCCCGGCGGCATCGGCCGCCGCGACGGCGTCGACGACCGCCTGCTCGGACTCCGCCCGCACGTAGTGGCGGGCAGGTCCGCCCACGGCGGCGGTCGTGAGGTCTGCGATGCGAGGGGACGTCATGGCGACCAGTTTATCGGGCGGCCCGCGGCGCCCCGGCCGGGACTCACGTCAGCCGCACCACGGCCTGGGCCTTGACCAGGACCTTCAGCGGGGCGGCGGTCGCCGGGTCGGCGCCGGCCGCGGAGAGGTCCGGGGCGGTCACGGTGAGGTCGACGCGCACGGTGCGGGCGTCGTCGTCGAGGGCGCCGATCTTCCCGGAGACCGTCAGCGCGGTGGAGGCCTCCACCGCGGTGCCGAACCGGTTGGGGACGACCACCGGCTTGGTGAAGCGGGTCTGGTAGTCGACGACGGCGCCCGGGTCGCCGGCCCAGTCGGTCACGAGCTGGACGGCGGCGCCCATCGTGAGCATGCCGTGGGCGATGACGTCGGGCAGGTCCACGGAGCGGGCGAACTCCTCGTTCCAGTGGATGGGGTTGAGGTCCCCGGAGGCGCCCGCGTACCGGACCAGGTCCGCGCGGGAGAGCTCGATGCGGCGCTCGCCGATGTCCTGGCCCTTCTCGAGGCTGTCGAAGGCGATGCTCACGGTCACTGGTCCTCTCCTCGCACCAGCAGGGACGACACCGCGGTGGCGACGTGCTCGCCGTCCGCGGCGCGGATCTCGGCGCGGGACGTCACCATCGCGCCGGAGCCCATGGCCCGGACCTGGTCCACGTGCAGCTCGGCCACGAGCTCGTCTCCGGCGACGATCGGGCGGTGGTGGGTGAAGCGCTGGTCGGCGTGGACCACGCGCGAGAAGTCGATGCCGGCCTCGGGGTCTGCGATCAGCGCGGCGTCGGCGCGCTGGGCGACCACGATCGCGAAGGTGGGGGGCGCCACGAGGTCGCGGTGGCCGAGGGACCGGGCCGCCTCGACGTCGTAATGGGCGGGGTGGGCGGCCTGGACGGCGCGGGCGAAGTCGCGGATCGCCTCGCGTCCGACACTGTAGGGCTCAGCCGGCGGGTAGGTCCGCCCGACGAGATCGGGGTTCACGGGCATGGCAGCTCCTCGCTGGACGGGGCCGCGCGCAGGCGGCGGGAACCCGCCCAGTCTACGGTGGCGCTCCCACCCGGCACGTGGCCGCAACCCGGTGCACGTACACTCCTGTCCCATGGATCTCATGGACCTGGCCCGGATCGTCGTCGGACTGGTGCTCCTGGTGGCAGGCGGGGAGCTCCTGGTGCGGGGGGCGTCCGCGCTCGCCCGGCGCGTCGGGATCTCCTCCCTGGTGGTCGGGCTCACCGTGGTCTCGGCGGCCACGTCCGCGCCGGAGCTGGCCGTCGCCGTCGGCGCCGTCCTGCGCGACGAACCGGGCCTGGCCGTGGGCAACGTGGTCGGCAGCAACATCGTCAACGTCCTGCTCATCCTCGGGCTCTCCGCCCTCGTCATCCCCCTTGCTGTGAAGCAGCGGCTGGTACGGTTCGACCTGCCCTGGATGGTCGTCCTGTCGGTCGGACTGCTGGTCGTCTCCCTCGACGGGCGGCTCAGCGCGGTGGACGGGTTGATCCTCCTCTCCGCCGTGGTGGTGCACACGGTGCTGACGGTGGTCATCAGCCGGCGCGAGGCCAGGACCCCGGCTCGTGCTGCGGGGTCCGCCGGGAGTTCGTCCGTCCCGGACGCCGCAGAAGAGGACGAGGAGACGGTTCCCGCGTCGATCGGCAGATCGCTCCTGCTCGTGGTGCTGGGGATCGCTCTGCTGGTCGCCGGCGCCACTCAGCTCGTCGAAGGCGCGGTGAACATCGCCACCACCCTGGGGGTGAGCAGTCTGGTGGTCGGCCTGACCGTGGTGGCCGTCGGCACCTCGCTGCCCGAGCTGGCGACCTCCGTCATCGCGGTGCGCCGCGGTGAGCGCGATCTGGCGGTGGGCAACGTGGTGGGCAGCAACATCTTCAACATCGGGCTGGTGCTCGGACTTCCCTCGCTCATCTCCTCGGAGGGCATCCCGGTGTCCGGTGCTGCGGTGGCCTTCGACATCCCGGTGATGCTGGCCGCCGCCGTCGCCCTGCTGCCCATCGCGTTCACCGGGTTCGCGGTGGCCCGCTGGGAGGGCGCTCTCTTCGTGGGCCTGTACCTGGCCTACACCGGCTACGTGGTCCTGGCCGCCACCGCCCACGATGCGCTGGAGGGTTTCACCGCAGCCATGGTCTGGTTCGTGCTGCCGCTGCTCGCGATGACCCTGGTCGCCTTCACGGCCTACGAGATCGGGCTGCACCGAGGGCGCCGAGATCCCGCGCGCTCACCGTGACGTGCCCGTCCGCCAGGACCCTGCCGGCCGCGTCGGGACGGACGCCGGCACGGGGGCTGCCGGGGGACGACGAAAGCCCGTGACCGGAGGGTCACGGGCTTTTCGCCGTAGCGGTGGACGGGCTCGATCCGTCGACCTCACGATTATGAGTCGTGCGCTCTAACCAGCTGAGCTACACCGCCAGAGGGATGGGACACCGCGGCTGATGGCCTTGACGACCGGGCCACAGGATCTCATCACGAGAGCCCCGACCGGGAATCGATCCCGGGACCTCCATCTTACCAAGATGGCGCTCTACCACTGAGCTATCGGGGCAACGACGAAGACTCTACCAGCACGTTTCGGCAGAACCAAAATCGTCGGACACCCCCGCCCGGTGCCTCCGGAGCCGTCCCGTCGGGCCTGGTCGGGCGGTATTTTCGGGGCCGACGGCGCCGTACCCGACCTCCGGCGCCCGGCTGTCCGGAGCGGGGGCAGGCGTCGCGGGCCCCGGTGCTCAGTCGTCCCAGTCGTCGTCCAGATCATCGTCCCCGTCGTCGTCCAGATCGTCGTCCCGGTCGTCGTCGAGCGGGGCCGGCTGCACGGGCAGCGGGACCTGGGCCGGCGGCTCGGGGGCGGGCACGGCCGGCGGGACAGGGACGGGTGCGGGTGGGGCCTTCTGCTCCACCGGCGGGACGGCTGCTCCGGAGCTCCCCGCGTCGCCGGGGCCCGCCGCCGGGACGTCCTCCCCGGTGTCCGCGGGATCGGTGGGCGACGGCGACGGGGTCCCGGCGCGCCGGACGGTGCCGGGCGACGGGCCCGGCGTGGGAGTGCCGCTCACGGAGACGCCGCCGCGCACGACCTCCACGCGGTCCGTGCCGCTCGCCGCGTTCCACAGCAGGAGCGCCAGACCTGCGACGACCAGGAGGGAGACTGCCGACCAGAGGATTCTCATGCCTGCCAGTGTTCCGGAGCCGGTTGAGGGAGGCATGAGAACATGAGAGCCCTCTCAGGAACGCAGCCCGTCGAGCAGGCCCTGGGCCACGCCGCGCCACTGCGGGCGGAACGCGTAGACGCAGGCGAGCCGCAGCCGGGTCGCCTCCCCGTGGACGGCGAGGCGCGCGGGATCGGCGCCCAGCGCCCGGGCCACCACGGTGACGGCCTCCTCTCCTGCGGCCCGCAGGGCGGGATCGAGCAGCCCCTGCACCATCCGCAGCTCCAGGTGCACGGAGAGGTTCGCGAGGTCGAGCTCAGGCTCGCCGAGGGCCGCGGTGTCGAAGTCCAGCAGCCCCAGCCGTGCGCCGTCGAAGAGCAGCTGCTTGTCGTGCAGGTCCCGGTGCAGCACCACCCGCGTCCGCCGGTCGGCGGGCCGGGCCGAGAGCTCCTCCCCGATCCGCCGCGCCAGCGCGGCGGCCTCCCCCGGCGGGGCGTCGAGCAGGCCGGGGAACGCGTCGAGGTGGCCGGCCCAGCGGGCCAGCGTGCGGGCCTCGTCCTCGGCGGTGTGCGCGGGCAGCAGCTCCGCGCCCGGCGCCACCGTGGCCAGGACCGGCCAGCACCGTGCCCACTCCTCCCACGCGGCACGGTACGCGTCCGCCCGTCCAGCGGCACCCAGCTCGTGCAGGCTCCGGCCGGGCAGCACGGAGAACTCGACGCGGTCCTCGGCCCGGGCCAGGACCGCGGGAACGGCGAAGCCCGCCGCCGTGCCGAGTCCGTGCAGCCGGTCGGACAGCTCGGCGACCTGCACGGCGCGGCCGCGGGCGAGGAACTTGACGAAGCGGTCCGGGGTCCCGACCACGGCCCGGCGGCGGTGCCGGTGCACCACCACCCGGCCGCCCGCCGCGGCCGCGGCAGCGAGCCCCGGGAGGCGGGGGTCCTCGCCGTGGGGCAGGGCGCGGACGGTCCACGGCCGTTCCGCGCCGGGGAACGCCTCGCCCGCGCGGACGCGTCCGTTCTCGTCCTCGAGCTCGAGGACGAGCCGGGCGGAGTCCGCGGGCCAGGCGCGGCGCACCCGCAGCGGGCGCCCGTCTGCGTCGGGCACGGTCTCCGGCACGGCGCCCAGGGCGCGCACGGGATCGGCGCAGACGCTCACCGGACCGGTGCGGTCGGCGTCCCCCGGCACGGACGGCACGGTCACCGGTGCCCGCCCCGCCTGCGCCACCAGCCGCTCCGCGAGCGCGAGCCGCCGGTCCGTGCGCTCCCGCCAGTCGGCGGCGGTCGATCGGAACGGCTCCATGCTCCGGGCCAGGACGTGGAACGCGGCCCAGGCCAGGATGTCGGGCCGCGGCGGGAGCGTCGCCCCGGCCTCGTATCCGCGCAGCAGGGCGCCGGTCAGGGGCAGTCCGTCCGGTCCTGTGGGGGTCCCGGCGCCCGCCCCGAGCAGCTCGACGGCGAGGAACCCGCCGAGGTCGTCGGCCGCCGCGCCGGTGCGCACCCGGTCGAGGTCGGCGAGCCGGAGCTCCGGCGGGTCCGGGCGCCCCGAGCGGCGCACGAGCACCTGGTCCGCGGAGAAGTCCCCGTGGAGGAGCCGCGCCGGGGCCCCGGTGCGGCCCGCGAGGGCCTCGGCGACGGCCCGGCCCGCCCGGGCGCAGCGGGCGGCCGACCGCGGGTCGAGGGCCGACAGGTCGGCGGCCACGGAGCGCAGCTTCCGGTCCGCGTCGAGGGGGGCGCCGACCCGTGCGGAGCCGAGGAGGGACGGGCCGCGCACGTGCAGCTCCGCCAGGGCGGTGCCCGCGGCGGCGGCGGCCTCGTGCACGAGTGCGCTGTGGCCGGCTCCGCCTGGGACGACGGCGTGGGCCGCGAGGTCCCCGTCGCCGAACCACGGGTAGTGCAGCACGTGCGGTGACACCGGGAGGCCGGGGACGGGCACCGGGGTGAGCACCGGGAGCCCGGCGGCGGCGAGCCGGGTCAACAGCAGCGGGTCCGCCGGGGAGGGGCCGGCGGTGAGCTTCGTGACCGGGCCGGCACCGTGGTCGTCGGCGTCCGTGAGGACCGCGCGGCGGCGGGGGTTGTAGCGCAGCAGCCGGGCAGGGTCCCCCGGCCGTCCGAGTCCCTGGGCCCGGTCCGGTCCCAGCACGGCGAGCGCGCGCCGCAGCTCGGGGTCCGTGCCGATGGTTCCCACGGCCAGGCGCTGACCGGTCCGTCCCGGCACGTCGGCGACGAGCACGGGCGCGGCGCGGCCGTTCCGCGGGGCGCGCCCGGCGCGGGCCAGGACCTTCTCGAGCTTGTCCCGCCCGCCCCCGTCGGGGGCGTAGGCCGCGACCCAGTGCACCGATCCCGTCGACTCGACGTCCACGCGGGCCACCACCGAGACGCCCGGCTTGTAGCGCAGGTGGCCCGTCCGGAGCGGACCGCCCAGCTCGTGGCCGAAGAGTTCGGTGAGCCGGCCGGGGTCGAGGACCGTGGCGAGCGCGGGCAGGCTCTCCCAGGAGTCCGGCAGGAGGGACCTCATGAGCGGACCTCCCGGCGGTCCTGCGCCCGCTGCTGCTCGACCCACGCCGCGAACACGCCGTCCGGCCGGGCGAGCAGCTCCTCGGGGGCGCCGTCGAGCAGGATGCGCCCGTCCTGGATCCACAGCACGCGGTCGGAGGCGAGCGCCAGGGCGGCGTCGTGGGTCACCGCCAGGGACGTGCGGCCGCGGACCAGGCGGCCGACGGCGTCCAGCACGTCCCGGGTGGACCGGGGGTCCAGTCCGGTGGTGGCCTCGTCGAGCAGCACGACCGGTGCGTCCCGCAGCAGGGCGCGCGCGATGGCCAGTCGCTGGCGCTGCCCGCCCGAGACCGTCGAGCCGCGCTCCCCCACCGGGGTGTCGTAGCCCTGCGGGAACGCCGTCACGAACTCGTGGGCCTGGGCGGCGGATGCGGTGGCCTCGACCTCTGCGTCGGTGGCGCCCGGGCGGCCGAGCCGGATGTTCTCCCGCACGGTGCCGTGGAACAGGACGGAGTCCTGCAGCAGCAGGGCGGTGCTGCCGCGCACGGTGCCGAGGCCGAGCGCCCGCAGGTCGTGGCCGTCGAGGGTCACGGAGCCGGCGACCGGGTCCATCATCCGCACCAGCAGGGAGACGAGGGTCGACTTCCCGGAGCCGGACGGTCCGACGACGGCGACGTGCTGGCCCGCCGGGACCACGAGGTCGATGTCGCGCAGCACGGTGCGCCCGCCGTCTCCCGGGTCACCGTACGCGGCGTCCACGTGGTGGAAGGCGATCTCCCCGCGCACGCCCGGGAGGACCAGGGCGTCCGGGGCCTCCCGCACGTCCACGGGCTCGTCCACGAGGTCGGCCACGCGCTCTCCGGAGGCCGCGGCGCGGGCGATGCGCCCGGTGTACTTGGCCATGTCCCGCAGGGGCTTCATGCACGTCCTGAGGTAGGTCGTGAACAGGACCAGGTCGCCCAGGCTCATGGCGCCCTGGAGCACCCGCATGCCGCCGCCGAAGATCACGGCCGCGGTGGCCACGCCCACGATCACGTCCGTGGCCCGTTCGAGCGCGGCGGCCAGACGGCGGGACTGCACCCCCTGGGTGAGGGCTTGCCGGTTGGAGCGGCCGAAGGACTCGGCCATGTGCTCCTCCAGCCCGTAGGCCTGGACCGTGCGGATCGCGCCGAGGGACTCGTGGGCGGTGTTCGCCAGGGCGCCCTCCCCCTGCCGGGTCCGGCGCGAGGCCTCGGTGATCCGCCCGGAGGACCCGCGTCCCACCAGCAGGAAGGCCACGATCGCCACGACCACCACGAGGGCCAGGAGCCAGTCGAGGAACAGCATCACCGTGCACATGACCACGAGGGTGATGACGTTGGCCAGCAGGGGCAGGCCCGCGGTGACGGCCACCTCCTGGAGCCTGCCGATGTCCGAGACGAGGCGCTGGACCGTGTCCCCCGCCCGGGAGACCGAGTGGTAGCGGTCCGAGAGGGCCTGGACGTGGGCGAACACCCGTTCGCGCAGCGCGGTGGAGACCCGGGAGCCGACGAGGGCGAACGCGACCGTGGCGAGGTAGTTGGCGAGCGCGCGGAAGCCCACCACCGCGATCGTGGCCAGGCCGGCGGCCAGGAGCAGCTGCCACGAGGCCTCCGGGATCCACGGGTCGACGTTGTCCGCGCCGAGGGAGAGGGAGACCGCGTCGACGACGATCTTCAGCGGCCAGGGCTCGAGCACGCGGAAGGCCACCTCGGCCAGCAGCACCACGACGCCGCCCGCGGCGAGCAGCCGGTACTCGCGCAGGTGCGGGGCCAGCAGCCCGACGGTGCGCCGGAGGGCCCGGCGGTCGAGCCGTTTGCCCCCGCTCACCGCGGCGCTCCCGCCGGCGCCGGGCGCGGCGCTGCGCCGGCACCCGACGACGTGCCGGCGACGTCCGTGCCGGGAACGTCCGTGCCGGGAACGTCCGTGCCGGCGAGGATGCCGCCGAGCACCGCGGTCCAGGAGCGCCGGGCGACCGCGGCGCGGCGGCCGGCGCGGCCCATGGCCCGCCGCCGGTCCGGATCGGCCACCAGCGCGTCGACGGCCCCGGCCAGCGCGGAGGGCTGCGAGGGCTCCACGAGCAGCCCGGTGACCCCGTCCTCGACGGCTGCTGGGACCTGGCCCACGCGGGACGAGACGACCGGCAGGGCCGCGGCGGCGTACTCGTGGATCTTCAGCGGCGAGAAGTACTGGTCCGCCGCGTCCTGCGTGGCGGGATAGGGCGCGACGGCCACGGCGCAGTCGGCCAGGAGCCCGGGGACCTCGGCGGGAGCCACCGCGCCCGTGAACTCGGCCTCGACGCCCAGCCCGGCGGCCAGCTGCTCGAGGAACGTCCGCTGGGGGCCGTCCCCCACCACGCGCAGACGCCACTGGGTGGCGGCCGCCGAGCGGGCGCGGAGCAGGTGCTCCACGCCGTGCCAGGGCTTGAGCGTGCCGATGAACACGACGACCGGCGGCACGGGGTCCGGTCCCCGGGTGGCCGAGTCGCGGCACGGAAGGATGCGCTCCACGTTCACGCCGTTGGGCGCGACCAGGACCCGGTCGGCGGTTCCGCCGGCCGCGGCCACGGTCCGCTCCACCCAGCGGGCGACCGGCTCGGAGACGCAGGCCGTGCGCTCGGCGGCGGCGACCTGCACGGCGAGCGCGGCGCGGGCGGCCGCCTCGTCCACGAGGTCGCGGTGGGTCCGCTGCTCGTCGATGAGGGGCGCGTTCACCTCGAGGACGCCCGGCACGCCGAGCGCGCCGGTGATCCCGGCCAGGGAGGTCGAGAACAGGGAGTGCCGCTCGTGGACCGCGTCGGCGCCGTCGGCGACGACCCGCTCCGTGATCCGGCGGGCGGCGTCCGCCTGGGCCCGCTCCCGGGCGGCGACGCGGGCGGCGCGCCCGGGGGCGGTCCCTGCGGGGGCCGCCGGGACCGGGACGTGGACGACCGGGACATCGGCGAGGTCGGCGGGGACGTCGTCCCCGACGCGGGTGGCGTAGAGGCGGACCTCGGCGCCGCGTGCGCGCCAGGCGCGCAGGATCTCCTGCACGTGGACGGAGGCGCCCTTGGTGCCGAACACGGGGACGCCCGGGTCGGCGCAGACGTAGGCGAGGCGCATCAGCGGTCGGCTCCTTCGGTGACCGGGACGGGGCCCGGGGTGAGGTGCGGGGTGAGGGACGGGACGGGGCCCGGGGCGGGGACGCTCTCCGGGTCCGGACCGGGGTGCTGGGCAGGATCCGGCGGGGCGGAACCCGGCGGGGGCAGCAGCGCCCGCAAGGTGGCGGCCTGGCGGGTGGAGTCGTGGTCCCGGGCGACGAGCGACCGGGCGGCGCGGGCGGTGCCCACCCGGTCGAAGGCGGGGTCGGCGACCGCGGCGAGCGCCCCGAGGAGGGCTTCGTCGTCGTCGGCGGGCACGAGGATCCCGGTGCGGGGGGTCGCGTTGCGGACCACTTCGGGGATGCCGGTGACGTCGCTCGCGATCACGGGCACGCCCATGGCCATCGCTTCGAGCAGCACGGTGGGCAGGCCGTCGGCGTTGCCGTCCGCGCCCACCGTGCACGGGACCGCGAAGACGTCCGCGGCGCGCACCAGCTGCCCGATCTCGGCCTGGGTGCGGGGCCCGATCAGCTCGACGACGTCCTCGGCACCGAGCTCGGCGATCAGGGCGCGCAGCGGCCGGTCCAGCTCGCCGCCGCCGGCGACGGTGACGGACAGCCGTCCGCCGTCGTCCCGGTACCGTGCGGCCGCCCGCACGAGGCGGTCGAAGCCCTTCTTCTCCACGAGCCGTCCCACGGCCACGACCCGCAGGGTCTCCCCCACGGGCGCGGGGTCCCGGTAGGGGAAGCGGGCGAGCTCGAGGCCGTTGCGCACCAGCCGCAGCCGGTGCGCGTACGCGGGGAGCGCGGAGGCCAGGTGCCGCCGGTTGTACTCGGAGATCGCCACCACGTGGTCCGCCCGCTCGAGCGTGCGGCGCAGCCTGGCGGGGTCCACCGACTCGTGGAAGATGTCCTTCGCGTGGGTCGTCACGGAGAACGGCACCCCCGTGAGCCGGGACGCGACCTCGGCGACGTGCGCGGCGAGGGTCGCGAAGTGCGCGTGCAGGTGGGTGATGCCCTGCTCCACGACCCGGGTGGCCAGCGCCACGCCCTGGTGGACCTCCGACGCCTCCGTGCCGGCCAGCTCCGGCAGCAGCGCGGTGAAGCGGGGGCCGAACCCGGGGACCACCTCCGCCGCACGGGCCAGGACGGCCCAGCCGGCGGAGGCCCGCTCGGGACGCTCCACGTGCTGGACCGGCGCCTGGACGCGGGACAGCTCGGGGTGGAATCGCGGGTCGGTGCTGTGCCGGAGGGCGAAGATGGTGAGGTCTTCGCCCTGGGCCTCCCGGGCCAGGGCCTCGGTGACGACGAACGTCTCCGAGAAGCGGGGGTAGACCTTCAGCACGTAGCCGATGCGGTGTCCGTTCACCGGAGGCCGCCCGCGCGGGCCGGGACGGGGGCCGGGACCGGTGGCGGGTCCGCGGGCAGGAGCCGCGCGGCGAGGACGGGCACGGTGTGCAGCCCGTCGAGCGCGAGGTGCCGGCGCAGCCGCACGGTGCCGACCACGCGGTGCAGCCAGCCGCTGAGCGCGGCGCTGGTGAGGGCGTCGGCGGTTAGCACGTCCACCGCTCCGTGCGCCCGGAGGGCGCGGGCCCGGATCAGCTGCTCCTGCCGGGGCCGGTCGCGGGGCACCAGGAGCGCAGGGGTGTTCGTGGTGAGGATCTCGGCGACCGAGTTGTAGCCGCCCATGGACACCACCGCGCTCGCGTCGACCACCTCCGCGAGCGCGTCGGGCACGGAGGGCAGGACGAGGGTGCCCGGCACGGCGGCAGCGCGCACCTGCTCGGCGTGCTCCACCGGCATCTGCGGGCCCGTGATCACCACGTGACGGTGGCCGTGGGGCACCCGGGCGCGCGCGGCCGCGAGGGTCAGCCGGTGGCCGTCGGAGCCGCCGCCGGCCATGGTCAGGACGTAGGGGCGGTCCACTCCGCTCGTGCGCCGCCCTGCGGCCCGGCCGGTCGCGAGGTAGCCGGTGTGGCGGACGCGGTCGACGAGCTCGGCGGGGATCTCGCCGGAGGCCACCGGGTCGTGCACCGCCCGGTCGCCGTAGACCCAGATCTGGTCGTAGACGTCCCGCACGGAGTCCAGGTCACCGAGCGCCGCCCACTCCCGGGCTGCGGCCGCGGGCCCGTCGAGGACCTCGCGCAGGCCGAGGACCACGACCGTGCCGGGGCGCTGGGCACGCAGCCTCCGCAGCGGCTGCAGCAGCTCCCGGTCCACCCCCCAGGCGTGGCGGTCGACGACGACGAGGTGCGGGCGGAAGCCCGTGAGGGCGGCGTCCACCATCCCGGAGCGCAGGGCGGTCAGGTGGGTCATGCCCACGGCGAGGTTGCGGGGCGCGTAGCCGCCCGCGCCCTTGCGGATCCCGGGCAGCACCACCCAGTCGAAGCCCTCGGGACGCCCGTAGGAGGTGGCGGCGTCGATGCCGGTCAGCAGCATGCCCGTCACCGGGCGCCCGGTCAGCGCCGGCAGGTGCTGGGCGAGGGACCGGGCGAGTGCAAGGTTCCGGCGGGTGTGGCCCAGGCCCTGGGAGTCGTGCGAGTACAGCACCACCCGCAGCTCGTCGTCGCTCATCGTGTCCTCCTCGGGGGATGGCGCCGGTGGGTCCGGCGCCGTGGCAGCTGCCGCCCACTGTGGCCGAGGGACATGATGAGAACATGAGCCGTCGATGAAAAGGTTCTCATCTGCAGGGGCCGGCCGGGTCCGGGCACGCTCCCGGGGTCCGCGCCGCGAGTTCCCGCCATCACCTCGGCTCCAGGGGCGGCGCGGGACCCGCTACCCCACCGGTCGGTGCCGATCTGTCAGGAGGGCGGGACCGCTCAGGATTCCGGAACCCACCCGGGGCGGCCGAACACCGTGTCCACTCCCGGTGAGAACAGCACCGACTCCGGCGGACCCTCCACGTCCAGGCCGGCCGCGCCCAGCAGCCCGTCGTCGAGGTGCACCAGCTCCGCCGGGTGCAACGGCCAGGGCCGGTGCGAGACGGGCAGGAAGAAGGTCCGGCCGGCGAACCGGGTGTGCGCCCCGAAACGAGCGGTGAGCTCCAACGACAGCTCGTCATCGGCCTGCACGGACCGGTCCGGGCGGACGGCGAAGGAAGAGCCTGCCTGCCGGCGGCAGCGTTGGACGTCGTATCCGCAGATCGGTGCCGACCCGTCCGTGCCGGTGGACCGGCACCGCGACCAGACATAGGGGATGCTCAGCGCGCGCGCAGCCAGGACCACGGGCAGCCGGGGGGCATCCAGTGACAGGAACACCACGCCCCGCGTCCCGTCCGCCCCACGGGAGTACAGGCGCACGTTGACCTCGACGAAGGTACCCACGTACGGCACCGGCAGGACCCGGCCCAGGCGGACCCCGCTCATGCGAAAACCGATCAGCCCCACCCAGGTGGATCCACCGAACACGTCGGGCACCGTCCCCGGCGGCATGAACCCGGCGGCAACGCCGGCGGGCAGACGCCAGTGCAGGATCACCGCCTCCGACCAGGTCTGCTCCATCAGCCAGGGGCGGGCCACCACCGGCCCGGCCGGCCACGGATCGGTCCCACCGGATCGACGCACGTGCATGGCGTCAACCTAGCAACGGTCGAGGTCCCTCCTCCAGACCCGACCTGTGCTCAGGACATGAGCTGGAGACGCAGATCATGCAGATCCCTGGTCGACCAGGCGCGGCAGGAGTACCGTGAGGAGAGGTCAAGTAGACGGCCATGAGACAGATCGCCTGCGACGAAGGATGCTCTCATGGACCACAAGCTTTCCGTGCTCGTCCAGATCGATCTGAACGGGACCTATGTGCGCTTGACCGTGACCGGGTGCCTCACGGAGGCCAACCAGCACGTCCTGTATCCGCTGATCCGCCGGGCACGGACGCTGATCACCCCGGTGGCCGTCAGCGTGGACCTCACCGCCGCCGGGCACGTGGAGCCGACCGCGGTCGATCTGTTGCGCTGGGCGTTCGACCACGACGAAACCCGGGACGGATCGAGCCCGGTGGAACTGCTCGTCCCCCACGGCCTGCCCGGGCACCGGTCCGCGCCGGACCGGACCGACCGCCGTCTGGAGGCCCCGGAACCGTGGGCGGCATGAGACGGACCGCCGCGCCCACCGCAGGCGGGCGCTCCGGGACGAGCGCGCGGCGGACCACAGGCAGGAGTCCCCGGACATGACCAGATCTGCACGCGTCAACTCCTCGGCGCAGCTGACCGAGACCGACCGGGTCCTCACCGCCCTGGGCCGGCGGCTGCGCACGGTCTCGGGCGGGGCTGCGGTCGCCGCCATCGCCCAAGCAGCCGTCTACCACGTGCCAGGCGCCCGGTGGGCCAGCGTGAGCATGGGCGGACAGGGGCGGTTCCGCACCCTGGTGGCCACCGCCCCCATGGCCGCCGAGGCCGACGAGCTCCAGCACTCCATCGGGCAGGGTCCCGTCGTGGACCCCACGCTGGAGGGCACCGTCCACCTGATCGGGGATCTGGCCCGGGACCGCCGCTGGCCCGAGTTCGCAGCCCAGGCCGTACAACGCCTGGGCGTGGCCGGCCTCCTGGCCTACCGTCTGCCCCTGCCCGAGGAGTCCGGCACCACCGTGGGGCTGACCCTCTACTCCGATGCCGCCGACGCCTTCGGCGCGCCGGAGCTGTGGACCGGGAGCGTGCTGGCCTCCCACGCCGTGGCGGCGGTCTCGGCCGATCAGCACCACCGGCGTGCCGAACGGCTCGTGGGCACGGCGTGCGAGGTCGGCACCGCCGTCGGGGTGCTGATGGCCCGCCACGGGATCCCCCGCGACGAAGCCCTGCACCTGCTCCGAGCAGCGGCCCAGGACAGTCACCGCAGCATGGCCGAGGCCGCCACAGAGATCGTCGACACCACCATCGGGCGGCTCCCAGCCGCACCCACCGGACCCCACCGAACTCACACCGGCCACCCGACGTCCGGCCCCGGATGCTGACGCGCCGGAGCCCAGGCTCCAGGGGTGCCGGCCGTGCCCCTGACTGGCCAGAACACCTCCGTGCCTCTAGTCTCGGGGGAGGTCCAGCAGCCGGCCGCAACGAGCCTCGTGGCCAGGAGCTGCCCTTTGCACCGTGAACCTCCCATGCCGCCCGGACGGCAGTGGTCGTCCCAGCGCCGAGGCCGGCGACGGATGCTCGCGCCGACAGCTCGAGGCCACCGGTCCCCGGCGACCGCAGCACGCCGGTCCGGGCCGGGGAGCACGGTGAGGCCCTTCCCGCGCCAGTGACGGTCTCGGAGGATCGCCCGGGGCGCAAGGCCGTACGCCCCGGTGCGAGGACACATCGGTCCTCTGTCCCCGAGCCCTGAGGCAGCGCTCCACCTCCACGGCCCCACCCGTGCCTCACTTCTGACCGACGAGAATTGGATCGATGATCTCCACACTGACGTTCACACCGGCCTGCGGGCCCGTCCACGGATGGGCCGACGGCGAGGTCATCCGGGCGACCGGGATCCCCTACGCCACGGCCGGCCGGTTCACCGCCCCCGTCCCGGCCACCGACTGGGAGGAGCCCTTCGCCGCCACCGCCCCGGCCCCGGCCTGTCCGCAGGTCCGCTCGGCCTTTCTCGAGGAGGTCCTGGGCGGGGCCATGGCGGCTCTGCCCCGGGACGAGCACTGCCAGCGACTGTCGGTGACCCTGCCCCGCGACGTGGCACCGGACGAGAGGCTGCCGGTGATGGTCTGGATCCACGGCGGCTCCTACACCACCGGGGCCGGGGACGCCCCGATCATGGACCCGGCCCGGCTGGTCGCCGAACAACGCGTGGTGGTCGTGACGGTCACCTACCGGCTGGGCCTGTTCGGCTACCTGGGCTCAGGCCACCACCGCCCGGCCAACCTGGGGCTACTCGACCAGCTCGAGGCCTTCCGCTGGGTGCGACGCAACATCGCCGCCTTCGGCGGGGACCCGGACCAGGTGACCGCCTTCGGGCAGTCCGCCGGGGCCGACGCCGTGGCCCACCTCATGGCCACCCCCGGCGCGGCGTCGCTGTTCCGCCGCGCCATTCTCCAGAGCCCCCCGCTGGGCATCTCTCGCGGCCGGGCGGCGATGAACGCGGCCATGAACCGTGCGGCCGACGTCGTCACCGCCGACACACCCGTGGCCGAGGTGGTGGCCCTCCAGGCCGAGGTCGCCGCCCACGCCACCTCCTTCGGGCTCATGGGAGCGATGGCCTTCGGCACCCAGTACGGCCACCACCCCCTGCCCGAGGAGGACGAGATCGAGGCGGCCTGGGACCGTGCGGCCCCGCACATCGACGTCCTCATCGGTCACACCACCGAAGAAGCACGACTGCACATCCCCACCGCCACCACCTTGCAACGGTGGATCCGGCTGCCGGTGGTCGGCCCGCTGGTCCGCCGCGCCGTCGTGGGCCACGTGACCGCAGCGGTCTACTCCCGGGCCATCCGGCGCTTCGCGAGGCGTCACGTGCGCGCCGGTGGCACCGCCCACACCTACCAGATCTCCT
This sequence comes from Kocuria nitroreducens, assembly GCF_042879195.1. NCBI lineage: Bacteria > Bacillati > Actinomycetota > Actinomycetes > Micrococcales > Micrococcaceae > Kocuria > Kocuria nitroreducens. Next base: position 17,770 of record NZ_JBHZTC010000013.1, on the reverse strand, counting down.
GGGCCGCTCCGGGCAACGAGTACGGAGCCGCCCACGCCATCGATCTGCCCCTGCTGTTCGGGGGCGAGCACACCTGGTCCGGCACCGGACTCGTCGCCGGCGCCGACTGGGAGGAGGTCGACGCCCACGGCCGCCAGCTCCGTCGGCTGTGGGCCGCCTTCGCCCGCGGGACCGCACTGGACGAGAAGGGCCGCATCCCCGGGGCGCTGCGCTATCGGCGCGCTCAGGACCTGCCCTGGGCAGCGGTGACCGGGTGGACCGGTCCTGCGGACACCCCGATGTCGCGACCGGTCCCGCCCCCCGGGCATCCACCTCGGGCAGGACGGTCCGAGCACCGGCAGGGGCTGCCCGTCGCCGTACTGGAAGCATGAGATGTCGAGCCGGCGGTGGCCGCACGCTGTTCCTCGCCACCGCGGCACAGACCCGCGGCACGATCCCCGGTGGTGTGGCGGCCGCTGGAACCCCCAGCGTGGCAGGCTTTCACCTCACCGCATCATGCCTGAGCTCCCCGGGCAAGGTCGTACACGGCGCGTGTCCGCGTCACCATGTCTTCGACGGTGAAGTGGCGCAGATATCTTCTGTGGCCGGCTGCTCCGTACAGCGCCCGCCTCTCACCGTCCGCCAGCAGCTCCGCGAGCGCTGCTGCCAGCATCTCGGCGTCCCCTGCCGGCACGAGAAGCCCTGTCTCACCATGGGCCACGACCTCCGTGGAGCCGGTCACCTGTGTTGCCACCACCGGCAGGCCGGCCTCCATCGCCTCGATCAGGGCCAGCGGCATGCCCTCGGCCCATGACGGCAGCGCGAACACGTCGGCGGCGTCCAGAAGCATCCGGGCCTCCTCCTGGTGGCCCGGAAGGTGGACCGAGCCGGCGAGGCCGCGCTCGGCGGCCAGGTCCTCCAGGTCCCGGCGCAGCTCTCCCTCGCCCAGGATCACGACCTGCACCGTCGGGTGCACAGGCTTGAGCAGTGCGGCTGCTTCGATCAGATCCCGCTGCCCTTTCAGCCGCATCAGTCGGCCGGTCGACATCACGACGGGATCGTCCCGGTGCAGGTGCAGCGCTGCTCTGGCCGCGGCCCGCCCCGGCGGGCGGCTTCGGGGCCTGACGCCGTTGGGCACCGTGGTGAAGTGCTCCTCGCTGACACCTCGCCCGGTGTAGGTCTCGCGGAGCCCGTCGGACACTGCGATCCTCCAGTGGGCGAAGGAGGTGCGCTCGACCAGCTTGTCGGCCTTGGCCCGCTTGGTGAGCAGGAACGGCATGTGGTGGGTGATGACGACCGCCGGTACTCCGGCGGCCCTCGCCAGTCGCAGCCCGTCGGGATCCTCCCAGCCCCATCCGGCGTGGCAGTGGAAGACGTCCATCGGATGAGCGGACAGGAACTCACGGATCACCTGCGGGTAGGTGCTCTCATGCGGGCCGGGCAGTGGCACCGTCCGCGCCCCGCGTGCGGAGGCTTCTTCGAAGAGCCAGCGTGCGCCGGGATCCGTGCGGCACATCACCCAGACGTCCATCCGGTCCTTGAGGCCCTCCACCAGGTCCAGCATGTGCCACCCCATTCCGGAAGGGCTCGCGGACCGAGTGTACAAGCAGACGGACCGGCGGGGTTCCCGGACGCCCTCCCCGGCCGAAGAGGCGCTCGGCCGCGGAAGCGGTCCCGTCGTCGCAGCGTCCATCACGTGACCCACGTTACAGGCGGTGGTGGCGCCGGACCCGGTGGCGGACGTCGTCACCCCGTCGCCGGATCGTGCTGTGGGTGGGGCCGCCCCTGTGGCACGGATGCCGCTCACCCGGTGCACGGAGGAGGTCCGTGTCGCGACGGGGCCGGCGGGGAGGCCGCCGCATGCCGGAACTGACCTCTGCTTCAGAGACGGTGCACGCGCAGGAACTCCTGGACCGTCCGGGCATACTCGGCCGGCTGTTCCAGATTGGGGTAGTGCGCCGCTCGGGGGATCTCCAGATGTGCGCCGGCGGGAGCGAGTTCAGCGAGCCGACGGCCGTTCTCCAGGTGATCCGGTGCGTCCAGTGCCCCACTGAGCGCGAGCACCGGCACGCCGATCCCCGGCACCCGCCCCCAGGTGCCGGGGACCGGGGACGGCGGCGTCGGCGGTACGGGCGCTCCGCCCGGGTCGCACCGGAGGTGGCCGAGGAGGGTCTCGCGCGCCATCTGCTCCACCAGCGCATCGACGGTGGGGTCGAGATCGGCGCGGGTGCGGTACGGCCCGTGCGTGAACCGCATGAAGACGTCGACCCAGGCATCCACATCGCCCGCCGCCACGGCGTCCTTCCACTCACGGAACGCCGCCAGCGTCCACGGATCGGTGAAGACCGGCTCGCTGGTTCCCGTGCCGGTGACGACGAGGGCTGCGCAACGATCCGGGTGTTCCAGCGCGACGTCGACGGCAGTGCCACCCCCCATCGAGACCCCGGCCAGGACGGCGCGGTCGATCTCCAGCGCATCCATCACGGCCACGACGTCGTCGGCGAGCCGATACGGGCTGTCGGCGTCGGAGGAGCCGCCGTGTCCTCGGGCGTCCGGGGCGATGACGCGCCGTTCGGGGAACGCATCCAGCTGGGGGGTCCACATCCGTCGGTCGACCGCGCCACCGTGCAGCAGGATCAATGCGGTGTGTGGTGCGGACACTGATGCGGCGACGTCGAAGAAGCTCACGGTGTGGTCGGCGAGCTGCCGACTTCGCGACGGACCGAACATGACACCCAAGGTGTCACACTGCATCCGGAGTGACAACCCGGGTGTCATAATTGTCGACGTGTCCGACTCGCTCAGCCCTGATGCCCTCGCGGCCCGCCTCGCCGAGATATACCTCGTCGTCGGGCCGCTCTACCGCAAGGCCTCCCGGGTCGTGGAACGCGAGCAACCGGTCATGGGCATGTCGGTGGGGGTGCGGGCAGTGCTGGAACAGCTGCAGCGCGACGGCGAAGTCACCGTCCCGACGATCGCGGCCTCCCAGGAGCTCAGCCGCCAGTTCGTCCAACGCATGGTGCACGAGGCGCGGGAGGCGGGCCTCGTCGAGCTGGTCGGCAACCCGCGTCACCGTCGGTCGTCCCTGGTCCGGCTCACACCCGAGGGCCACAGTGCCATCGCGGCGGTGACCGACCGCGAGCACCGCATGATGGCCCGGGTGGCCGGTCATCTCACCGACGCCGACATCGACACCGCTCTCCGTGTTCTGCGGTCCATGCTCGCCGGTCTGGAGTGACGCGCATCGCGCAGCCACCCGTCCCGCGCGGATCCGTTGTCCTCGGCGACTGCGCGAACGGATGACGGCGGTGTTCGACCTTCCGACGCAAGCCCTGTCCGGCAGGGCAGGGCGGGCCGGACCGGGCGGGCCGGGAGCGCGCAGACCTGGCCGCCGCCCCTCCAGGAGCCGCGTTCAGGCGTGCAGTCACGGGCCGGCCAAGTGCTCCGTATGGGCGATGGCGGTGAACACGGCATCAGCGAGGTCGCGTTCGTGCCGCGCTCCTCCGGTGGCGCCCAGGCGCATGAGCCCGATCACGGCCCGGCGTGCCGCCGTCAGGAGCTCCGGGTCCGCGAGCAACCTCCCTGCCATCTCCCCCGCAGGCCCCTCGGCGTGCTGGGCGGGCACCGGGGCGCCTGCCACGTCCAGGTAGCACGACCGGGGGGAGTACATCCGGTCGACGACCGGCGCCGGGGCCAGCGCCAGACACACCATGGGCTCCTGCCCGTCCCCGTCCGGGTCCTCCACCACGGTGGCCACCGCCACTCCGTGGACCCGGAGCCGCACCAGCTGCTGCCGATCCCCCACCGGAACATCGGAGTCGGTGACCGTTCCCACCGCCCAGAAGCTGCCCTCGGTCGCCACTGGATCCGGCAGCGCCAACGCCACGTAGTGGGCCAAGAAGCCCACGAGGACCTCGAAACCTCCAGTGCCCGCCAGCCGGCGCAGCTGCGGGCTCGTCACCGTTCCCGGACAGATCGAGCAGAAGATCGAGGAGCGCCGGCCACCCAGGAAGGCACGCTGCGTCGCAGGGGCCAGCACCGCATCCAGCGGACTGGGAGTGGCGGGAAAACCGTCGAGGGTGAGGCTGAGAGGGTCATGCATGATCTGCTCCAAGGAAACGGCCTGGCAACGGGGGGCTGGCACAGGGCAACGCCGGGTCGTGAGGCAATCCTCCCCCATCGGGCTGTCGGAGCAGAAGACTTCGGCGGTCTCGAGTCCCTGCGAAACCCCTGTGCCCTGGCGGCGGCACAGCCGGCGCGACATGACCCGGACCATGGGACGGAACCATCCGGGCACACGACGTTCCGCAACCACAGCCCCCCACAGCCCATGGCCTTCGAGACCTCCCGCCGGCTCCTGGGACGCCGTGCACGACCCGGGCGGAGATCACCGCCGCGACGTGTCATGTCGGTTCGACACCGCGTGTCGTCCGACGAAGTCGTCCGACGAGACCGGCGGCATCGACGGTCGGTGATCCGGACGGGGGCGAACGGAGACGTGCGGTTCGGCGGAGTCGGGTCGTCCTCGAGCGCCTCCGGGCGCTCACCGGCGCCGGCGACGCGTGCGCGACTCAGCCTGCGAGGCACGCACGGCACCCCGCGATCCCGGTCCCTCTCACAGCTTGGCGAGCCGGTACCCGGCACCCCGGACGGTGACGATGCGCTCCGCGCCGAGCTTGTTGCGCAGGTAGCGGACGTAGACGTCCACCACGTTGGAGGAGCCGTCGAAGTCGTAGCCCCAGACCTTGTTCAGCAGCTGCTCGCGGGTGAGGACCTGGCCGGGGCTCTCGAGGAAGGCCCGGGCCATGGCGAACTCCCGGGTGGAGAGCTCGATCTGCCGGTCCTCGAGCACAGCGCACCGGGTCCCGACGTCGAGGGCGAGTCCGCCGTACCGCAGCGCGTCGGGGGTCTGCTCGGCCACCGCCCGGTCCCGGAGCCGGGCCAGCAGCTCCTGGAAGCGGAACGGCTTCGCGAGGTAGTCGTCGGCACCCTGCTCCAGCCCCGCGACGGTGTCCTCGACGGAGTCGCGGGCGGTGCACATGATCACGGGGATCGAGAAGCCCAGGGAGCGCAGCACCGAGAGCACCTGGAAGCCGTCCATGCCGGGCAGGCCCACGTCGAGGACGAGCAGGTCGAACTCACCGGTGCTCGCGTAGTCGAGGGCGCTCGTGCCGTCCTCGACCACCGTGGTCGTGTAGCCCGCGGCGCGCAGGCCCTTCTGGATGAAGCGCGCGATGCGCTCCTCGTCCTCGGCGATGAGAATGCTGGCCATGGGTCGCCTCTACTTCCTGGGGGATGCGGTGCTGACGGCGGGACCGGGCACGGGGACCGGCGACACGGCGGACCCGGTCGCGGCGGATCCGGATCCGGAGGAATCGGCCATCGGGACCGCGGCCGGTGGGACCTCTGGCAGGCGGAGGGTGAACGTGGCCCCGTGGCCGGGGCTCGAGCGCAGTCCCACGGTCCCGCCGTGGCCGTGGGCGATGGCCGCCACGATCGCGAGGCCGAGCCCGGAGCCCTCCACGGTGCGCCCGGTCTCGGCCCGGCCGAAGCGCTCGAAGATCCGCTGCTGGTCCTCCGGGGCCACGCCCACGCCGGTGTCCCGGACCCACACCTCGAGGCTGCGCGCGGGGGCGTCCTCGCCGGGCGCGGCGGGCCCGGTGGCCCAGCCCGCGCCCAGGGCCACGAGGTCCCCGGGAGCGGAGAACTTCACCGCGTTGGCGGCGAGCTGCACCACCGCCTGGGTGAGGCGCTGCGCATCGGCCACGAGCTGTCCCTCGGCCCGCGCCTCGAGCTCCCAGTGCCGGTCCCCCAGCGCGCGCAACCGGTCCATCGTGTCGTCGAGCCAGGCGGGGACGTCCACGGGGCCGGGGCGGATGAAGTCGGCGCGCGGGGCCTTGGCGAGCAGCAGCAGGTCCTCCACGAGACGGTTCATCCGCTCGATCTCGTCGAGGAGCATCGCCCGGGTCTCCGCGACGTCGGCGGGGTCGTGCTCGTCCATCAGCTCGAGGTTGCCGTGCAGGATCGTCAGAGGGGTGCGCAGCTCGTGGGCGGCGTCGTCGAGGAACTGGCGCTGCTGGACGAAGGCCGCCTCGATCCGGCTGAGCATGCCGTTGAAGTTCACGGCGAGCTGGCCCACGTCCGAGTCGTCCTGCGTCACGGGCACGCGCCGCCCCAGGTCCTCCGGGCTGATCTGTTCCGTGGCCCGGCGCAGGCGGGTGATCGGGGCGGTGACCCGGCCCACCAGGACGTAGGCCGCCAGCCCCGCCACGACCGTCGTGAGAGCGGCGATGCCGAGGTAGCGCCACAGGGAGTCCAGCACGATCTGGCGCTGGGCGCTCATGTCGAAGCCGACCACGAGGTAGCCCTGGCGCGGGTCCTGGTCCAGGACCACGGCGATGACGCCGAGGCGCAGCGCGCGGCCGTCCTGCTCGTGGTCGAAGACCACGGTCTGCCCGGGCCGGGCCCGCCCCGCGGCCGCGGCGAGGGTCGCGGGGTCGTCGAGCTGGAACCGGGACCGGTCGGCGTGCTCGAACGCCGGCTCGCCGCCGACGAGCGCGAGGATGCTCTCGTGCTCCCCGGGCACCGTGGTGGTCATGAAGGTGTAGAAGAGCTGCGGCAGGTCCGTGAACGGCTCCTCGGCCGTGGCGTCCAGGTCCTCCGAGAGGGAGGCGTCCGGACCCAGCGGACCGCGCTGCGCGAGCCGCTGCAGCTCTCCGGCCTCCTGGACGATGTCCTGGCGCACGGACTCGTCGAGGTCCACCAGGCGCAGGTAGTGGGTGATGCCGCCCACGGCGAGGAGGGCGACGGCCAGGAAGGCGATGGTCGTGGCGAGCACCCGGCTGCGCACGGACCGCAGCTCCGTCCGCACCCTCTCCCACCGCGCGCCCGCCATGCGGCCCAGCCTATCGACGGCACGTGAGAGGAAAATGAAGGAGGGGACGGGCCGCGCGGCCCGTTCCCTCCTTCTCAGCTCGCGGGTCCTGCCCCCGGGCTCAGTACTTCTTGTGGCGCGGCTTGCGGAACGGCTTGTCGCCGTCCCGGTCGCCCGCGGAGAACCCGGAGCGCTTGCCCTGGTAGCCGCCGCGCGAGTCGTCGCCCCGGGCACCGCCGCCGCGACGGGGGCGGTCCTGGTAGGAGGACGAGGTGCTGCGGGGCCGGGCCCGCCCGCCGGCGCCCGGGCCGCGGTCGGCCTCGAGCTGGATGAGCTCCCCGTTGATGCGCGTGCGGGAGAGCCGGTCCAGGGTCGAGGCGGGCAGGTTCTCGGGCAGGCCCACCAGGGTGTGGGTCGAACGGATGTCGATCGCCCCGATCTGCTCGCCGCTCAGTCCGCCCTCGTTGGTGAGCGCCCCCACCACGGAGCCCGGCGAGACGCGGTGCCGGTGACCGACGGACATCCGGTAGGTGGCCATGCCCTTCTCGGTGCGCGGCTCGCGGCGCGGCCGGTCGTCGCCGTCCCGTCCCGGGCGGTCCCGGTCGCGGGTGCGCTGCACGGGCTCGGGCAGCTCCTCCACGAAGAAGGGCCGGCCGTCCTGGGCCATCACGGCGATCGCGGCGGCGATCTCCACGCCGTCGACGTCGTGCTCGGACTGGTACTGCTCGACCAGCTCACGGAACTGGGCGAGGTCCTCGGACTCCATGGTGTCCGTGATCTGCTGGGCGAACTTGTCCTTGCGGGTCCGGTTCACGTCCTCCGTGGAGGGCATGCGCATGAGCTCCACCGGCTGGCGGGTGGCCTTCTCGATGGCCCGCAGCAGATACTTCTCCCGCGGGGTCATGAACAGGATCGCCTCGCCGGAGCGCCCGGCGCGGCCGGTGCGCCCGATCCGGTGCACGTAGGACTCAGTGTCGTGCGGGATGTCGTAGTTGACCACGAGCGAGATGCGCTCGACGTCGAGCCCACGGGCCGCGACGTCCGTGGCCACGAGGACGTCGATCTTGCCATCGCGCAGGGCCTCGACCGTGCGCTCGCGCAGGTTCTGCGGAATGTCGCCGTTGATCGCGGCGGCCGCGTAGCCGCGGGCCTTGAGCCGGTCGGCGACCTCCTCGGTGGCGGCCTTGGTGCGCACGAAGACGATGACGCCGTCGTAGTCCCCGACCTCGAGGATGCGGGTCATGGCCTCGATCTTGTGGGAGCCCATGACCTGCAGGTACCGCTGGCGGGTGTTGGTGCCCGTGGTGGTCTTGCCCTTGACGGCGATCTCCTGCGGGTCCCGCAGGTACTGCTTGGCGATCTTGCGGATCGCCGGCGGCATGGTCGCGGAGAACAGCGCGACCTGCTTCTCGACGGGCGTCTGCGAGAGGATCTGCTCGACGTCCTCGGCGAAGCCCATGCGCAGCATCTCGTCGGCCTCGTCGAGGACCACGTACTGCAGGTGGGACAGGTCCAGGGACCCCTTCTTGAGGTGGTCGATCACGCGGCCGGGCGTGCCGACGACGACCTGGGCGCCCCGGCGGAGCCCGGCCAGCTGCGGGCCGTAAGGGGAGCCGCCGTAGACCGGCAGGACGGTGAAGTCCTCGAGGTGGGTGGCGTAGGAGGAGAACGCCTCGCCGACCTGGAGGGCGAGCTCGCGGGTCGGGGCGAGCACCAGGACCTGGGTGTCGCGGGAGACGCCGTTGACGTCGGAGAGCTCGGCGAGCCGGGACAGCGCGGGCACGGCGAAGGCCGCGGTCTTGCCGGTTCCGGTCTGGGCCAGGCCCACCACGTCCTTGCCCTGCAGCAGCACCGGGATGGTGGCGGCCTGGATGGGCGTGGGATTCTCGTAGCCGACCTCGTCCAGGGTGGCGAGCACCCTGGAGTCGATGCCGAGCTCGGCGAAGGTGGTGGTGTGCTCCTCGGCGGTGCCGGAGGTGCTGGGGGTGTCGACGGTCATGGAGAAGTGCCTCGTTATCTGTGCGGGTGGCGGCCCGGGAGCATGCCCAGGGGCGTCGGCCACGGTCGTGGTGTCCGGACGTCCCTGCCAACCACTTGGAGCCCCGCACGGAGCGGGAGCGTCGGACACGGCGCGACACGGGCCGCGGCCGAACACGATGCGCGGACGGCATCGCGTTGCACGAGAAAGTGAGGGAGTGACCGGATTCGGTCTGTCCAGTCTAGCGCACCGGGCGGTGCGGTCATCCCCGTCGACGCACCACCACGAGGTGCTCCTCGTCACGCATCTCGATGTAGCCGGTGCCGTAGCGCTGGCGGGCCCAGTCGGCGACGTCCACCGGCGGGTCCCCGCCCCACGCGGCGCCGTGCCGGTCGATCACCACGTACTCGGGGGCGGGATCGCCCTCGGACCCCACCCAGTGCACCTGCGCGCGGGGCACGAGGTGGTGCAGGAGCGTCAGGTCCGTGGCCACGCTCGCCCCCTCGGGGACGGCCGCGACGACCGCGGCCTTGGCGTCCGCCCGGGGGTCGGGCCGGTAGGCGGCGGGGTCCACGAGGTCGGCCAGCGGTCGCCCCGGGACGAGCAGGAGGGCGACGACGAGCGCCAGTGCCGGGGCGGCGTGGGCCGGCCGGCTCAACCGTCCGCCGCGCAGCCGGAGCACGGCGTCGAGCAGCGCGACGAGGACGATGGGCATGAGGACGGCGCTGTAGTGCCAGCCCGTGCCCCAGTAGCCGTGGTTCGGCGAGAGCATCCGCCAGATCAGCGTGGGCAGCGCCACGAGCGCCAGCGGAGAGCGCACCACGACCACCGCGCCCACCGCCAGCACGGTGAGCCAGGTGAGCGCCTTCTGACCCGGCACCACCAGGGAGACCAGCGCCCCGACGGGGTCGGCCGCCGCCGCCGCGAGGTCCAGCCGGTCCGCGTACGCGAACCGGCCGTCCCGGCTGAGGGCGGGCAGCACCACGGTCACCGCGAGCAACGACCAGGCCGCGCCCCACGCGGAGAGCGCGAACCCCAGCACCACCGGGCGGCGCTCCCCGTCCGCCTCGCGATGCGCCCGCCAGGCGAGCACCAGGCCGAGCACCGCGACCGTGACGCCCGGGTCCTCCTTGACGAACACGATGGGCGCGGCCCACAGCGCGGCCGCCGTCCACCGCCGCTCCAGCAGGCAGCCGAGGGCGAGGACCAGCAGCGGCAGGGCGAAGGCCACCTCGTGGAACTGCACCGCGACCGCGGCCTGCAGCCCGAAGCTCAGCCCGTAGGCGAGCCCCAGGGCCGCGCCCGGGCCCGTGCCCAGCGCCCGCACGGCGAAGCCCGTCAGCGCCCCCGCCGAGATCGCCACGAGGACGTCCTGGACCACGAGCAGGGTGAGCGCGGAGGGGAACAGCGCGTAGACCGGTCCCAGCAGCACCAGGACCGGGTGGAAGTGGTCGCCCAGCAGGTTGGCGCCGTGGCCCTTGATGTGCACGATCGGGCCGTCCCCGGCGGCGTAGGACCTGGCGAGCTGGGTGAAGATGGCCAGGTCCCAGGACGGGACCTCCCAGCGGTGCCACTGGAGCAGGGACCACCATGAGTACAGGACGAGCACGAGGAGCCCCACGCCCAGCGGCACCAGCCGCGCCCGCCCGGTGAGCGGCACGGGATGGGCCGGCGGTGCGGCCCGACGGAGCGCGGTGGCGGGCATGGCCTCCTCGGGGCGGGGGCGCCGTCTGACAGGACTGCCATCATGGTCTCATGACCGTCACCGCTCCCCCGCCTGCCCGCCGGCGACCGGTGACCCCGGACGCCGAGCTCGTGTGGGACCCGGAGGGCGCGCTGCACCTGGGTCAGACGCTCGGCGTGCTGGGCCGCGGCAACGCCGATCCCCTGGTCCGGCTCGCGGCTCCCGACGCCGTGTGGGTCACGGCCGGGACAGCGGCGGGCCCGGTCACCGCCCTCTTCTCCCGCACCGGCGCCGGCCGTCCCCTGCAGCGGCCCGTGCGCGTGCGCGCGTGGGGCCCGGGCGCCGAGGAGTTCCTGCTGGAGGCCCCGCGCTGGGCGGGCGCGGAGGACGCGTGGGAACGGTTCGAGGTCTCGGACGCCTTCCGCGCGCTGCCCCACCGGCTGAGCGCGGCCCGGCACCACCACCCGGGGCTGCGGCTGCCCTCGACCGGCCGGGTGCTGGACCGCGCCGTGCTCTCGGTGCTCGAGCAGCGCGTCACCGTGCGCGAGGCCGTGGCCGCACACCGGCAGCTCGTGCGGCGCTACGGCGAGCCCGCTCCGGGCCCGGCCCCGGAGGGGATGCGGGTCCCCCCGACCGCCGAGGCGTGGTGCCGGGTGCCCGTCTGGGAGTGGCACCGGGCAGGGGTCGACGGCGCCCGGGCGGCCACCGTCCGGCGCGTGGCCGGACGGGCCGCCGCCCTGGAGCGCCTGGGCCGGGCACCGCTGGACGCCGAGCTGCACCGGGGTCTGCGCTCGATCCCCGGGCTCGGGCCCTGGACGGTCGCGGAGATCGTCCAGTGCACCCACGGCGACCCGGACTCGGTCAGCGTCTTCGACTTCCACCTCGCGGACACGGTGTGCTGGTTCTTCGACCGGCGTCCCGGCGACGACCGCAGGATGCTCGAGCTGCTGGAGCCGTGGCGGGGCAACCGGCAGCGGGTGGTGCGCCTGCTGCGCGCCTCCGGCTTCCGCAAGCCGTCCTTCGCCCCGCGGTTGCACCCGGAGGACCACCGGCGCCGGTGAAACCCCCGCGCGCCGCGACGTGCCGGTGCGTGCTGCTGCGTGCCGGTGAGGACATCCTGTCCTTGCTGGCACGGCCGCACCGGCGGGAGTTCAATGGAGCCATGACCCCCGAACACGTGATCCAGGAGCCGCACGGTGTGGGCTACACCGAGCGGATGAACAAGCTGCGGGCCGGGGTGCTGGGCGCCAACGACGGCATCGTCTCGGTCGCCGCGACGGTCGTCGGCGTGGCGGGCGCCACCGCCAGCTCGAGCGCGATCCTCACCGCGGGCGCCGCCGCGCTCGTCGGCGGCGCGCTGTCCATGGCCCTGGGCGAGTACGTCTCCGTCTCGAGCCAGTCGGACTCCCACCGGGCTCTGGTCGAGAAGGAGAAGCGCGAGCTCGCCGAGATGCCCGAGGCGGAGCTGCAGGAGCTCGCCGAGATCTACCGGGCCAAGGGGCTCACCGAGGGCACCGCACGGCTGGTGGCGGAGGAGCTGACCGAGCACGACGCCCTGGCCGCGCACCTCGACGCCGAGCTCAACATCGACGAGGAGGACATCGTCAGCCCCTGGAACGCGGCGGTCGCCTCCGCGCTGTCCTTCCTGCTCGGCGCCCTGCTGCCGCTCCTGGCCATCCTGCTGCCGCCGGAGGAGTGGCGGCTCCCCGTGACGTTCGTCGCCGTGCTCGCGGCCCTCGCCCTCACCGGCTGGCTCGGGGCCCGGCTCGGGGACACGCCGCAGACGGGTCGCGCGGCCCTGCGCGTCGTCGTCGGCGGCGCCCTGGCCCTCGTCGCGACCTTCGCCGTGGGCTCCCTGCTGGGCGTCACCGGCATCGTCTGACCCGCTCTCGGCAGGGGGTGACGCCGTCCGCTCCCCGGGCACGGGCGCCGCACCCGGGCACGCGGGACGCGACCGCGCCGGGCCCCGCCTCCGAAGAGGCGGGGCCCGGCGCGGTGGTGCGGGAACGGTTCCGCGGTCAGGCGTTGGGCGCGTCCTGGGACTGCTTGGCGACCTCGGCGCGGACCTCTTCCATGTCGAGGCCCTTGACGGCGTCGATGACCTGGTCGAGGGCGGAGGCGGGCAGGGCCCCCGGCTGGGAGAAGACGAGGATGCCCTCGCGGAAGGCCATGAGCGTGGGGATCGACGAGATCTGGGCCGACGCGGCGAGCATCTGCTGCTCCTCGGTGTCGACCTTCCCGAAGACGATGTCCCCGTGCTTCTCCGAGGCGGCCTCGTAGGTGGGGGCGAACTGCTTGCAGGGTCCGCACCACTCGGCCCACCAGTCGAGCAGGACGATGTCGTTCTCGGCAATGGTCTGGCCCAGGGTGTCCTGGGTGATGTCAACGGTAGCCATGCCCTCCAGCGTAGAGGCCCGACCGCCCGGGGGCACCGGATTTCACTGCCGGCTCAAGACCGGGCGGTGGGCGCGAACTGGACGGGGCGTCCGGGCCGGGCCGCCGGTCCGGGCTCCTGTACCGGGCTTGCGGTCCGGCGGCAGAGCCCGTGCACGCCGGGGTGCGCCATGAACTTCGAGATCGGCATCTTCTCCCTGGGCGACGTGGTCCCCGGCTCTGTCACGGACACCCGTCCCGACAGCCGTCAGCGCCTGCGGGACATCATCGAGCAGGCCGAGGCCGCGGAGCGCGCCGGGCTCACCGTGATGGGCGTCGGGGAGAACCACGGGACGGACGAGGTGGCCGCCGAGATCGTGGCCCAGCGGCGCGCTCGGCCACGAGCGTCTCCTGCTGCGGATGGACGCGGGCGGCGTCCCGCACCACCTGGCGCTCGAGTCGATCACGCTGCTCGGCGCCGAGGTGGTGCCGTGGGTGCGCGCGGCCCTGAGCTGACGTCGGGCACCGGCGCCCGGCGGTGGGGCGAGGGGCTTCGGCTCAGGCCGGCGCGGGGGATGCCGTGAGCACCACGTTCTTGCCCCAGAGGTCGTCGGTGTAGCAGCTGACGATGACCAGCCGGTCCGGGACGATGCGCCAGATGTCGCTGTCCTTCAGGGTGTTCTTGTCGTGGGTGACCACCGAGTCCACCACGTACTCCAGGGTCCCGGTCCCCGTCTCCAGCTCGATCTCGCTGCCCACCAGTCCCGGATTGCTCAGCCGGTTGAACGGGGCGTCCCGGTCCTCCCAGCTGTGGCCGGTGATGTAGGTGGTGTTCTCCGAGCCCTCGCCCGGCATGCCGTAGGGGGTGAGCCAGTAGCCGTCCAGGGTGTCGGGCGGCACCAGCAGCTCCGTGGCCAGCTCCTGCTCGCTCGGCGTCAGCGGCAGGACGGTCACGTCGAGCTGGGCGTCCTCCACGGCCAGCCGCAACGGCGCCGCCGCCGCCGGCCGGTCGGAGGAGGCCGCGGCGGACGGTGCGTCCGTGGTGGCCGCCGTGGTGGGGGGTGCCGCCGAGGCGGCCTCCATCGGAGAGGTGGCCGTCGCGGCCGGGGAGCCGGTGTCGGACTCCTCCGCGCCCCAGGGATCCGTCAGCAGCACGGTGGACAGGACCGCCGCGGCGCCGAGACCGCCGACGGCGGCCCAGCGCGTGCCCGTACGACGAGGGGGCGCGGTCTTCTGCTCGGGTGCGTCCATGCTGGGGTCCTCACGGGGTCGGCTCGGGAAATGGCTGCGCCCTGGTGCCGCGCGAGCGCGGCACCAGGGCGGTCAGCGGTTCGGGATCAGGCGCGCCCGCGGCGCATCCGGAAGGCCACGGCCCCGGACACGGCCGCACCGGCGGCCAGCAGGCCGGCCAGCACACCCGTGCTGAGCCCGCCCTCCTCGGCGGTCTGCATGTTGATGCCCTGGTTGACACCGGAGTCGGTGCCGGCGCCGGCCCAGTCGTCGGAGTCGCTCCAGTCGTCCGAGTCGCTCCAGTTACCGGAGTCGGTCCCGGTGCCCAGGACGTCGCAGTTGCCCTGGAAGAGCGCCACGAGATCGGCGCCGTCCTCCATGAAGACCTCGCCCTGCGCACGGGCCTCCACGGCGGCGGTCTGGAAGGCGGCCGCGGCGGCAGAGCTCGCCGCATAGGCCTCGTCCACGGCGGGATCGTCGGTGGAGGCGGCGTAGGACTCCTGCAGGCGCAGGATCTCGTTCCAGGCGGCCTGGGCACGGTCGATGGTGTCGTCGTTCACGATGGCGTCCTCGAGCACGGCCTGCTGCGTCTGGAGCTGGCTCAGGACCGCCTGGTCCGTGACGAGCGAGTTGAAGTGCGTGCCCGCGTCGTAGAGGTGGTCGGCGGCGGTGACCAGGTTGGTCACCGCGGTGCTGGCGGCGGGGGCCACACAGGTGTCGGCGTGGGCCGCGGGGGCACCCAGGAACAGGCCTCCGGCCAGGACGGCAGCAGACGAACCCGCGGCCACCCACTTCTTCACAGCAGTCATATCGGTCTGTCTCCTCAATCGTTCAGAACCCCGGGCCTGCCCCTGGGGTACCAGCGCGCGGCACAGTCCTTCCCAGCGTCCTCGGCGTGGTGCACCGGCAGGAGCGCTGCAGGGTCGGTCGTGCTGCTGGTCATCCGGAGTAGGGGGTCCCGACGTGCCGGCTCGGGGAGTGCTGGCACGCGGCCGGATGATGCTGTCGCCTCAAGCTACAAGTATATTCATGTTCTTAGCAATTGTTAAGGCCGGAACGGCGCGGCGGCATCTTCACAGTGTCCCCGCATCGGGGGATCCCGTCCCAGGATTCCGCGCGCGGGAGTGGCCCTCCCCCGCCGGACCGGCACCCGTGGCGGAAGCCTCCAGGCCGCGGTGCGAACGGGAGCGTCCACGCCACGGGGGACCGCTGGACCGCCTGTGACCGGGTGCGACGAAGGCCCCGGTCCTCGGACCGGGGCCTTCGTCGTGGAGCTCGTGGCAGATGAGGGATTCGAACCCCCGTAGGCTGTGCCAGCTGATTTACAGTCAGCCCCCTTTGGCCGCTCGGGTAATCTGCCGGGGTGCTGCCGCCGGCCCTTCCGGCCCGGTGGTGGCGGCCCCCGCGTGCGGGAGCAGTTCAACAGTACAGAACATCCGCCGCGATGCGAAATTGCCGGAGCGGCTCAGGCGGCGAGCCGCTCGCACACCTGCTGGAGGAACTTTTCCGCCTGCTCCGCGGTGATCTCGCCGTGGGTCACAGCCTCCGCGAGGTCCTGGGCGACGCCGATCAGCCGCTGCGCCACCTCGGGGTCGATCCGCTCGCTGGCCGGAGCTCCCGGGCCCGGGCGCGAGGGCGGCGCCGCCCCGCCGGCGGTCGCCGCCGCGGGGCTCAGGCCGATGCCCATCAACAGGACCGCCGCCAGGGCGGTGGCCGCCACGGCGCTGCCGCGCAGGGACCGCCCCGGACCGGGCATCACGTCGTCGTGACCCTGGGATGTGCTCATGCCGCCATCCTGGGAGACCGACCTGGACGGATCCTTGGGCGCAGGTCACGAAACGGTGACGGGGTCCTCCCGGTAGGCTGGGCCACGGTCCCACGGGCCGTCCGCCGCCCGCCCACCGTTCCAGCCCAGGAGGCAGCATGGCCAGCGATTCCTCGTTCGACGTCGTCAGCAAGGTCGACAAGCAGGAGGTGTCCAACGCCCTGAACCAGGCCCAGAAGGAGATCGCGCAGCGCTACGACTTCAAGGGCGTGGGCGCCGAGATCGACTTCTCCGGCGAGAAGATCCTCATGAAGGCGAACTCCGAGGAGCGCGTCAACGCCGTCCTCGACGTCTTCCAGTCGAAGCTGGTCAAGCGCGGCATCTCCCTGAAGTCCCTTGATGCCGGGGAGCCCTTCGCCTCCGGCAAGGAGTACCGGATCGAGGCCTCCGTGAAGGAGGGCATCGCCCAGGACCAGGCCAAGAAGATCACCAAG
Source organism: Kocuria nitroreducens (assembly GCF_042879195.1). Lineage (NCBI taxonomy): Bacteria > Bacillati > Actinomycetota > Actinomycetes > Micrococcales > Micrococcaceae > Kocuria > Kocuria nitroreducens. Next base: position 1,393 of record NZ_JBHZTC010000013.1, on the reverse strand, counting down.
CTCATCCGCGACGAGGGCCCCAAGGGCGTGAAGGCCACCATCCAGGGCGATGAGCTGCGGGTGTCGTCGAAGTCCCGCGACGATCTCCAGGACGTCATCACCCTGCTGAAGAGCTCGGAGCTCGAGGTGGACCTGCAGTTCATCAACTACCGCTGACATGCCCCGTTTGCCCTGGTCAGCGGCGCGGGCTACCTCGTCGGTGCGGACAGGGTCCGCAGGAGCTCCAAATACCTGCCCCATCAGGCCGGCCGCGGCGCGACGAGTAGTGTCCTCCGCTGTCGGCCCCATGTGGCTGTAGGTGCCGAGTGTGATAGCCGCCGACAAGTGCCCCAGCGCCCTTTGCACCGTCACTACGTCCGCCCCCGCAGCGATCAGACCAGAGGCGTAGAAGTGCCGGAGGTTGTGGAGCACGAAGTCCACGCCCGCCGCTGTCGTCGCCTTCCGCCACCAGTACCCCACCGCGGCACGGTCCGGCGGGTTCCCGTTCGGGCCACGGAACGACCCCTCCTCGTCCCCGATGACATGGCGTTCAACCTGGGCCGCGAGCATGCGCACCAGCTCCTCGGGCAGGAACACGTCTCGTTCAGACCCGTACTCGGGCGCCAGGATTTCGACCTCCCCGGCCTTGGCCCGTTGCGCCTGCCGCCCGACGTGCAAGGTCCGCCGCAGGAAGTCCACGTCCCCGAGCTGCACCCCAGCGGCCTCGCCCAGCCGCAGCACGTCACCGGGATAACGAAAACGCCCCCCGCCTGGGAGAAGGCGGGGGGCGTTTCGCTGCGCCGGCGGCGCAGGGCTAGGCGCGTTCAGCCGGGGTGGCTCGGCGTCCCCCCAGAGGGTGCCCTGGCCTACGTCGAGCCCCCACTCGACTGGCCTAGCAATTGGAAAACTAGTTGGTGGGCCACCGGCCAATAGGGGCAACCTCGTCACATAGCGGACGATAGGGCCTGACTAGGCAGAACGTCCCGCCAACCCGACGTCCGGCGGGACGTTCACGTACTCAGGGTGGCGATCCGGTACCTGCCCCGAGGGACAGGGGCTTGACCATACCGGCGGCTGCGGCCTTGGCACCGTCACACCCCCGGGGTTGTAGGTGTTGCGCTGCTCCCACTCGACGTTTGCTGACTCGGGGATGCGCCAGGGCGAGTTTCGTGCGGGACCTTTGACGGCCCGCAGTCCGCCGTGGTTCGGGCCGATGCGGCACAATCCGCGGAGGGTTTCGGGGTTCATGCCGATCAAGGGAGCGACCTCGTGGACGTTGAAGTACATATGGGGGGGGTGACCATGCGGTCATGCTGGTGTTTTCGGGCTGGTCATGGGTAGCGGGTCAAGTCCATTTGCGTGGTGTAACGCAGTCCCCGCGTGATTCTTGGGGTGGTCAGGCGCTGAGGGCCAG